>CAJUOF010000214.1 GCA_910587905.1 uncultured Lachnospiraceae bacterium | reverse complement strand
GCGGGTGGCGGTGAGATAGATGAGTATGCCGCTTCCGATCCCAAGGCTTAGTCTGGCGAGAATCCGGCAGGCAGAACGGAAGGTTTCCCAGGAGGAGGTCCGCCGTTTTTTTTCAACAAGGAGCACCAGGATCCCCACGGCCATGGAGACAAAGCTCCCCATGGACAAGGTCAGGGCGAGAGCAACCAGCAAAATCGGCTCCAGGTTTGGAAGAAAAGGGATCAGAAAAATACCGTCCTCCTTCTGGTCCGCAGTGCAGTGCATAAGCGCAAACCAACTCACCACAAGAAAGATGCCCAGAGCATTTGGATTTTCTAAAAGGCCTCCCAGTCTTTGAGCCCTGCCATAAAGGACGGCGTCTATCATGAATTGACCGAGGCTGAGGGCGGCTACGGCAACCGCAAATAGGACGCACATCTGTTTCAGAAGCGCCCGCTGTTTAGGCTGAAAGGAAGCCATGAGAAGATAGAGGACCAGGAAAAGGGGCTGTCTGGGCACATAAGAGCCGGACACAATCGTTCCATATACATTGAAGGCAGAGAGCATGCTGATGAGGCAATACACAAGATATGGGATAAAAATCTTCAAATCAATCTGTGCCGATTTCTGTAGGAAACCTATAAGACATAGAAATAATCCAAGCAGGCTGGTCATAAAGATGTCCCCCACACCGCCAAAGATCAGTGCAGACAGAAGGGGCAGGGCAGCGGCCGGAGCGAGGAATTCGAGCAGAGCGTGACGGGTGATTTTCATGGAAGGGCCCTCCTTTTGCGTTCCAGGATATGGTGGGATACGATGGACAGTTCCATCAGCAAAACGAGATACAGAATCAAGTTTGGCCGTTGGTCGATGATGCGAAGGCCCAGCCTTCTCTCCAGCAAAAGAAACCACATGGCAAAGGGAACATGCCACAGATAGACAGAAAAACTGCATGTGCCCAGCGCGCGCAGAGGAGGAACTTCCAGCAGCTTTGTCAAGGGCTTTGCATACAGGGCAAGGCAGATGAAACTCAGGCAGATAATTGTAATGTTCCATCTCATCTCTCCCGGCGTGTCTGCCAGACCGAAATAGGCAATACAGACGGCTGCCACCGACAAGATGGTACAGGCAGCAGCCAGCACCTTCTTCCGGCCGATCGCAGGACTCCTCACCGCCTCCCAAAAGAGTACGCCGAGAAAGAAGTTGAAATACCCCTCCCCGTAAGTGCAGGAGAGAAAAGGAATGTTCCAGGCAAGTTTCATGAGGAGCATTCCGCCGAGCATAAAAAAGCCGCATAAAGGAAGATACAAACCAGAATGGCGGCGGGAAAGGGTTCCGGTCAGATAATAGAGGAGATAGCAGAACATCAATACGCATAAGAACCAAGCGGGCTGATTATAGGGGACATAAGGCTTGCCGCCGGCCATCAAACATGCAGTAGCTAACGTCTGCCCGAGCGTGATCTCTCTGCCCGGCAAAAGCATGACCACAACATTGGAAAGAAGATAGAGAGGATAGATTTTGAAAATTTGCTTTCGGATAAAGGGGCGAAAACGGCAGTGGTTTTCGAGGAGTTCTTTTCTATAATGAAAGGCCGTGAGCAGGCCGCTGATGATAAAAAAGGCATAATTTCCGAAATAACCGCCGAAGGCATAGACGGGGCGAAGCAGTCCCAAAAAGACGGAGTGAAAAATGCTGTTCACATGATAAAGTACGATTCCGACACAAAAGATGGCGCGCAGGCCGTCCAGGCCGGGGAGCCGTTTTACTGTCTCCATCCCTGGCACCTCCTGAATTCATTCATTTCCGATATCAAGTATATGATTTCATTGTTTAGGAAAAAAGTCAAGTCTCATTTTTTGAGGAAAAACCGCTTTTTTTAAAAATCTTTGACGCTTTTTTTGACGGTAGGCCTGTTATACTTATAACAAATAGAGACGATATAATAATTATACGAGAAAAGTTACCGGGATACAGTTCTGCTTATTGAGCGGATGGATTGCATGTTTCCGGCTTTTGTTGTAACATATTGCTAGAGCAATCGTAGGAAACGGTATGGTTCTTCCGCATAATATAGTTGTGTGGTGAAAGCCGCCGATAGGGAGCACGTGATGACAGAAAAAGAATTTCGTAAATTGAACCGCAGGGAGGTTCTTCAATTACTGCTGACACAGGTACAGGAAGAAAAGGAACTTCGACTCCAGCTCGACAAAACAGAAAAAAAGCTTCAAGAGTTGGAAGACGGCTATGAGCGCCTCAAGGCTCGTTTAAATAGCAAGGACGCAAAGATACATAAGCTGGCCGGTCGTCTTGACAAAAAAGATCTGCAGATTAAGACGCTGAAAAGCGATTTGGAGAAGCACAGGGCGGATCGAAGAATCCGCTTGCGGGAGGCAGGCTCCATTGCAGAGGCGGCCTTAAAGCTGAACGGGGTCTTTGAAGCAGCCCAGGAGGCGGCAAATCAGTATTTGGAAAATATCGAGAGGATGTATGGCGGCCGAAAAAAGACCGGCTCTGAACAAGAGGGTGGAGGACAGCAGCCTTTTGAAAGGAGCGAACCATGGGAGTAGAAGAAAAGTCACTGGACGAACTGGTCAGGAAGGAGCTGCAAAAGGAGAAGAATAAGCGCTCCCACAGACGAGTGGTAGGGATTACCGTCGGGGCCCTTGTGGTCGTGATCGCGGTGGTGGTGCTGATCGCCGTGTTTGTCTGTCCGGTTTTGCAGATATCCGGGGATTCCATGGAGGAAACCCTCCATGACGGCGATATAGTTGTCGCAGTAAACAATAAAAAACTAAAAACAGGCGATGTAATCGCATTTTATTATGGAAATGATATTCTGCTGAAGCGGGTGATCGCGACACCGGGGCAGTGGGTGAACATCGACGAGGAAGGAAATGTCTATGTGAATGACCAGTTGCTCGAAGAGCCATATGTCAGTGAAAAGACTCGGGGAGATTTTGACATTGAACTGCCATATCAGGTGCCGGAGGGAAGGCTTTTCGTTTTGGGGGACCACAGATCGGTTTCTGTCGATAGCCGGAACCGGGCCATTGGCTGCATCGAGCAGAAGATGATAATTGGAAAAATTGTATTTCGTGTCTGGCCTCTGTCGGACATGGGGATTGTAAAATGATCTAGGGAGGAGGAAACGGGATGGTATCTTCGGTTTTTAAACAGGCGGCGGAGATGCTGCGCAGACGGAGAAAGAATAAGTGGTGGCTGGCGGCATTTCTTTGTTTGGCAGTGGTTGCTGTGGTGGGTACACTTGCACTGTTAAAGCCCACCGGTCGGGCGATGACCAGAGAAGAGAAGGTGCTTGTCTGTAAACATGTGATCCATCAGCACACGGAAGGATGCTATGCAGAAGGGGAAAATGGAAAGGAGCTGGTTTGCGGCTGTGCGGATTTCGTGATCCATCGGCATGCGGAAACCTGCTATGATGCCGCGGGCAATTTGGCATGTCCCCTCCCCGAGGTGGAGGCTCACGTCCATGAGGCGGGATGCTTTGAGGAAGAGCGGACTCTGATCTGCGGCCAGTTGGAGGGCGACGGCGGCCATGGGCATACGGAGGGCTGCTACGGTGAGCCAGAGCGGATCTTGGTCTGCGGCCAGGAGGAAAGCGAAGCCCATGCTCATTCCGAGGAATGTTATCAGACGGGGGAGGCTCCGCTGATCTGTGGAATGGAAGCAGGGGCAGGCGGCCATGTGCACACGGAGGAATGCTTCCAGGTGGATCAAAAGCTGATCTGTACAAGGCCGGAGGCGAGGCCCCATATTCACGATGAGACTTGTTATGTGAAGGATGCAGGCGGAAATGAAACCCGCACCTGCGGCCTTCTCCAGGTGGAAGAGCACATTCACAGGGAGGATTGCTTTGAGACCATAGAGGTTGCGGCGGAAGATACGGAGATTTCCGGGGAAGCTGCTACTGAACCGGAGAGCGCAGAAGACACAGAAGAGACAGAGAGCCAGACAGAGACGGAAGGTGTCTCCGAGACGGGAACGGCGGAGAGCGAGGAAGGTGAGACGGCCCCGATTGTCTATGTCTGCGGCCTGGAGGAACATACCCATGGCGAGGAATGCCATGACGAGAACGGGGAACTGGTCTGTGAGCTTGCAGAGCACACCCACGATGAGAGCTGCATGGAAGCGGCAGAAGAGAACGCCGATATGATCACGCAGACCTGGGAGAATGAGAACTATATCATTACGGCGGCCTATACCGAGGCTGCGGGGCTTCCGGAGAATGCTCTGCTCCAGGTGGAGGAGATCACGGAGAAGAGTGATCCCGAGCGTTATAGCCAGAGAGATGCAGAGGCGCAGGAACTGTTAGAAGAAAATATGAGGATGAAATGCCTGTTCAACATCGGCTTTTTTGTGGACGGTGTGGAAGTGGAGCCTCAGGATAAGGTCACTGTGACGGTTCAGTTCCTGGACGGGAACGGCTATGCGGAAGGGGATCCGATCACGGTCGTACATTTTGCAAAAGAGGAAACGGAGGTATTAGAGGGAAGCCAGATTGACAGCAATGGCGTCACCAGTTTCGATACGGATTCGTTTTCTGATATGGCCGTCTACACGACGGACGACGGACAGGTAAAAAACTTTTCGGATCTGAAAAGAAGGCTTGAAAACGCTTCCGACGGAGATGAGATCGTATTGGGAGCCGATTTTGAAGTTACGGAGGAAGACCTTAAGGATCCCGATCCGGATAAGACGGACGCCGGGGGAATTACAGTAAAGGCAAACATTCATGTCACGTTAGATTTGAACGGGCATACCATCACTGTGACGGGAAATAAAAGCCTCATCAATGTCAAGGATGCAACTTCCCTCACGATTAAGGACAGTGGATGGAGGCCGGAGCAGGACAGCAGGAATGCAGGAGCAGCTTGGGGAGAGTATGGCTGGAAGGGGTCCGGAAGCTACGATTCTGCCACCGGTACATTGACTTATTATGAAATTGATACGGAGGCGGCAGGGACAGGGACGAACGAGAAGCTGTATACCCATACCGTCACTGCCGGAGGGAAGATCATCTGGAGCGGCAGTGAAATCGGAACGGAACCACTGATCTTTGTGAGCTGCGGAACGCTGACACTGGAAAGCGGCATGCTGAACGGCGGCGGGGGCAGAAGGGCCATTTTGCTTGCAGCGTCGGAGGCCAATCAACTGAATCTGGCAGGGGGATATATCTGCGGCGGTGTGTCGAAAAAAGATCACCACTATAATTATGATACTTGGACCGATAAGACATATCAAGTATCCGGCGGAGCGATTTGTGCAGGGAAGGGTACGACGATCAACCTGACAGGAACGGTGATTGCAAATAACCGCGTGGAATATGGGGGTACGACAGAAAACTGGGGCAGCGGCGGCGGCATTGCCATGCTGGGCAGCGGAACCCTCAACATTTCCGGCGGCATGGTCACGGGAAACCAGTCCAGTGTATACGGCAAGGGCGGCGGCATCTATACGGCAGACGGCGTGACGGTCAATCTCACCGGAGGCAACATCTGCAACAATATGGACCAGATGCAGAATGCAAATGAGATCGGGGGCGGGGCAGGATGGGGGCAGCCCAGGCATAGGGAGTATTCGCAGTTTGACGGCGGCGGAGGAATCCTGATCGGACTTGGCGGAACCTTGAATATGACAGGTGGTAAGATCTGCGGCAATACGGGCTCCGGCGGCGGAGGAATTCAGACAGCCCAGAGCCTGAGAAGCCAAAATCAGGTCGGCCCTAAGCTGCATATCAATGGCGGTTACATTACGCGCAACCATGCGGTATATCATGAGGGCGGCGGCCTTGTGATCGTAGGAGAGAACGGAACGGCGGAAATCGCGGCCGCCGAGGGCGCCGCTGTTTATATCACGAACAATAAGACGGAGACCAAACACGACTGGGGCGGCGGCGGTGCCTTTTGCGTAGAAAGTGCGCAGATGGTGATTCAAGGTGCCCTGATTTCGGGAAATACGGCGAAAGGTTATGGAGGAGGCGTCGGCGGCTGCTCCAACGCACAGGTGATCAACAGTGTGAGCCCGCTGACGCTGGATCTGGGAACGGCAGTTTATGACAATCATGCGGTGGGTGATCCCTCGGCAACCGCGACGGCAGAAGGGAAATGGTATAAGGACGGATTGACACAGGATTCTGAATTTGCTGTTGGCGATACCGTATTTCAGCGGCGGATTACCAAGAGCGAAAGCGGAGAAGAGACAAGTGCCTATGATGATTATTATTGTGAGCAGTACAGCACAGTGAGCAATCTGATGCTGGGAGGCGGCTATTCCAACTGGATCGGAAGCGCGAACAATACCGAGGACATAACGGGTAAGAAGAATGACAGTGTGGAGATTCAGTTTAAGAGGGAGCAAAACGACATTCGCTCCGCGCAAAACAGGATGGGACTGACGGCAGATCCGACTCAGAAATCGAAAGACAAAGCTTACGAAGGGGCTTCTGTCTTTATTACGGGGAACTATTCCACGACCCATGGAGGCGGTGTACAGTGCAACGGAATTCTCTTGCTGGGCGACTGCAAAAATTACACCTTCGGCGACAGTCTGCAGTTTGAGGCGACAAAGCAGCTTTTTGATGCAGACGGCAGCAAAATCACCGATCTGACAGGCACAGCATTTAAGTTTGGGGTTTATCCTTATAATAAGAAAACAGAGACCAAAGGGGAATGTACGGAAACCGCGCAGAATGACGCGGCGGGAATGATTCGGTTTGCGCCCATTGCTGTTTCCGGGGATGGCGAACAGGATTCGGTTGAGAAGTCGTTTCTGATACAAGAGATTTCTGATTCCGTACAGGGCGGCATTCAGTGGGAATCTACAGAATATTTGGTTTCGTTCACGCTGAAGAAGGAGACCTCGGTCGCAGCGGGAAATGCCAGCTATCAATGGAACCACTACCGCATCGATCCGGATACGGTCGTGATTCAAAGCAGGTCAGGCGATGCCGGAGAATGGACGTCCGCACAGAGATTAACGTCTGAAGCCGGTTCCAGCGCCAACGATGCAAAGATTTACCGATTGCCGACAGACCTGGGAGAGACTTCCGGAGCGACGTTCACAAACCGGAAGACTGAGAAGATTGATGTCCGCGTGAAAAAGGAGTGGAGCGGGACACAGGCTGAGCTTGCGAAAGAAGAGCTGGGGGCAAAGGTTCAGGTACAGCTTTTCCGGAGTGCAGATGGGGGAACCGAGGAAGCCTATGGAGCCCCTGTTGATCTGACAAAAGAAAATGAGTGGAGCCATACCTGGGAGGGGCTTGTCTCGAAGAGCAGCGATGCGGCAGGCAGTCACACCTACCGTTATACCGTAAAAGAAATTGGTATGACCTTTGAGGAGGGAAGCTCCTTCGCCTATGATCAGTTTTATTCTGCGGTCGGAGAGCCGACAGCAGAAGGAGATGTTCAGACTAGGGTGATTACGAATACCCATCGGGACGATCTGACCTACAATTTGAAACTGACCAAGGTGATGGGCGATGCGGTGGGGGAGGCAGTGCTTCCATACTCCCCGCTGGCCGGAGCGAAATTTGAGCTCTATAGAATCGATGAGGAGAACAAAGTCCTGTTAGAATTTACACAGGCAGCAGATGGTTATGAATATGTCGGAGAGGCGGCCGCAGGGCAAGATTCTGTGGGGAATCCTGAGGTGCGGAGCTTGATCACAGATAAATATGGACTCATCTTGGTGAAAGGCTTGCCGAAGGGAACTTATCAGTTCAGGGAGATTCAGGCCCCTGCCGGGTTTGTAGCTCAGCCGGACGACAAGATGCCGGTTGTCACGCTTGATGTGACGGAATCGGGAGAGTATGTGAAAGAGATTGCCTATTCGGAAACTCCCATTGTCGACCCTCTCTACTATTACGAAATTCCTGAGTCCGGTGGTATGGGCACAGGCCGCTACATGACTCTGGGCGGTGTGCTGTTCTTGGCGGCACTTGGTATCGGCGGCTTCTGCTTGGGGAAAAAGAGAAGCAGAAAGGAGAAAGTCTGATATGAAGGGAGAACGAAGAAGACAGATTAGGAGAACCATCAGTGTTCTGTTGGTGATTGTGATGCTTGCAGCCATGGCGATACCCGCCGTGGCGACAGGCCCCGAAGCACAAAATCCGGTGGATTCGACTCCGGAGGCAGACGGGGCGAAGACGGTGACGATCCGCGTTGAGGGAGGCGCCGGGCATACCTACGAGCTCTATCAGATTTTTACCGGAGATCCGGCTCCTGTCCTGGACCAAGATGGAAAGCTCCTGTCCTATAAGCTGGCAAATGTGCGCTGGGGGGCAAATGCAAAGCTCCCTGAGGGCGCTAAGCCGGGGGATCCGGTGACGGACGACATTTTGAAGGATGAAAATGGTCAGGATGTCACGGATGTCAATCAGATCAAACCATATGTAGATGCCGGCGAGCAGCCCTACAAGACGTTCAGGGAGAGTGTGGAGGTGGAGCCGGGCTACTATCTGCTCAGGGATGAAGAAGGGACTCCGGTCGATGCGGATGGGAATCCGTTAGATGAGGCATATACGGCCGATGTGCTCCGGGTTCTCGGCGAGGGCATTACCATTAAGCCCAAGAGTGCGAAGCCGATGGTTGACAAACAGGTGTGGGATGAGCCGGAGGATGAGGATACTTTAAACGGAAAGGATACCTACCCCAATAATGCAGTGGGCAGTGGCTGGGGGGAGACTGCGGACCACGCGCTCTATGAACCCTTCCAGTTTAAGCTGATTGCCCAGATCCCGGACGAGGAGGCCATCGATGCTTACAGTTCCTATCAACTGGTGTTCCACGATACCATGTCGAAGGGCGTGACCTTTGATGGGATTGAGAGCATTGTTGTCAAGGCGGATCAGGACTATATTTTAAAGGATGGCGTGAAAGATTTTATAGGCGTGCTGTATGAGCTGAGTGACAATTTAGAGAAGGGAAAGGCAGATTTCGAATGGTCTCTGACGATCCCCAATCTGAAAGACGTCACATATGACGGCAACATCCGCGGCGCCAGGGTAGAGGTGATTTACAACGCCTATTTAAACGAAGACGCCCAGGTCAATGAAACCTACAATGACGATGCCGTAGGTACGGACAATAAGAATACGGTGTTTTTGGAGTATTCCAACAACCCGAGTGCCGGTGCCGGGGGAAGTGTGGGCAGAACGGAGGAGGACTCTGTCTGGGTATTTACCTACAAGATGCTGAACAAAAAGATCACCATTGATGATGACCCAGACGGCCCTTATGGGAGCAGTGAGTCCGATGACAGCATGAAGGAGGATCCCCTCGGAGGGGCGGGCTTCAAGCTGTATCAGATCATAGAGGATGAAGCCGGAAACGAGAAGGAAGAGGAAGTGGCGCTGGTTCCTGTCACGGTCCGGGAAGAGGGTTCGGAAGACGAGACCACAGCGGAAGACGAGAGCACGGCGGCCGACGGCGAGGCGAAGTCTGCCGGCTTGTACCGTCCTGCGAAAGAGGGGGAAACGGGACAGGAAATCTTCTCCGACGAGACCACGGGACATTTTGACATCATAGGTCTTGATGCGGGCAGATATCTTTTGAGAGAAACGACGACACCGAAGGGATATAATACCTGTGACGACATCTATATTACGATCAGGGCAGACCATCATGAGGATGAAAGCCTGACTGGAAAAGCAGATATCTCCATGGAACAGAACGGTAAGGAGGTATCCGGGGAGAACAAGATTGCCAATATGCGGGGAAGACTTCTTCCCGGCACCGGCGGCATCGGTACGACAATTTTCTATACCGCAGGAGGTATTCTTGCGGTGGGGGCGGCAGTATTGCTGATCATTCGAAGACGGATGCGCAAGGCAAAAAATTCGATGGAAAACATGTAGTGAGAAAAGTAAAATCGGGGATTCCGGCTCTGCCGAAAAAGGGCAGAGCCGGGGAAATCCCTGGATGGAATTGATACAGCAGTAAGGAGAGGCCCGCAGGATGAAAAAATTTTTAAAAAAATATGTGATAGAGCTTATTTTATCCATAATTTTAGTTGCGGGGTTGTGCTTAATCCTGTATCCGACAGTCAGCGATTGGTGGAACTCGCTCCATCAGTCCAGGGCGATCGCCTCCTATGTGGAAACGGTGGACGGGATGTCAGAGGAAGAATGTGAGACGATGCTTGCGGCGGCCCGTGCCTACAACGAGAAACTTGCGGCGGGAAAGCGGGAATTTGTCCTCACGGACAGTGAACTGGAGGAATACCGTTCTCTTCTGGATGTTTCCGGTACGGGGATTATGGGGTATATTCAGATTCTTTCCATCGGTGTCAGTCTTCCGATCTATCACGGGACGGATGAGGCCGTGCTTCAGATGGCGATCGGGCATATTCCGGGAAGCAGCCTTCCGGTAGGCGGGGAGAGTACCCATTGTCTGGTGTCCGGACATCGGGGGCTTCCGTCTGCAAGACTGTTTACTGATTTGGACCGGTTGGAGGAGGGGGATGTGTTTACCCTGACGGTACTGGGGAGGAAAATCACTTACCAGGTAGACCAGATTCGGGTGGTTCTTCCGGCGGAGCAGCAGGATCTGATGATTGCAGACGGTGAGGATTACTGTACACTGATTACCTGTACTCCCTATGGAATCAACAGCCACCGGATTTTGGTGCGGGGGACGAGAATTCAGAATTTAGAAGAGTTCCATGAGGTTGAGGCAGAGGCAGTGAAGGTGCCGGTCTATCAGGTGGTCTTGGCAGTGGGAGTACCCATTGTGCTGCTGATTCTTTTAGGAATATGGATCTGTCGCCGTTTGAGAAGACCCAAAAAGAGCACCAAGGAGCTTTTGGAAGAGTTGAGGAGAAATGAAAACGATCATCATGGAGTTTTGTGATAAGTGAAGGAGGGACAGAACATGAAGAAAAAGGGAATTTATCCGGCCGCAGCGCTTTTGCTGGCTTTTGGCCTGTGCCTTACAAGCCCTGTGGTCAGCGGTGCTGTGGAGGGAGCTCAGGGGGCGGGAGATAGAACACAGATTGATCTTGACTCAAAGTGTTCTCTGACGGTGGAGGCGATTCAACCGGATGCGAGTGAAGAGCGGCTGGAGGATCTGGAGAAGGCAGATATCGTCGTGGACCTGTACCGGGTGGCCGTGGCGAGAAAGACGCCGGGGGTGAATACCTATCTCTATAAGCCTGAGGAGTTTTATAAGGGACTGTCTTTCCCGGATGAAATCAAGGAGAGCGATTGGGCGGACATGGCACAGGCGGCGGCCGTCATGGCTCTGGATCCGGAAAATCCGGATACTCCGGTGAAAACAGCAAAGCCCGGGGAAACGATGGGAGACCTTTCCGGCGGCCTGTATCTGATGATCGCGAGAGGTCAGGCGATGGAAGACTATACGATGCTCCAAAAAGAGGAGGGAGCGCCGGACCGCTTGGTCACCTTGGCGAGATCTCTTCTGAATACGTATACCTTTAGCCCGCAGTTGGTATCTCTTCCCATGAAGGATCCGACTGTGGATGAGAATCACAACAGCAGTGTCAATACGGCAAATCCGGGCCCCTGGATCTATGATGTGACCGCTTATCTAAAGCCTGTGCCGGAGAATCGGTACGGGTCCCTGGAAATCGTCAAGACTCTGCGGACCTACGAGACCAAGGAGCCGGGGATCTTTGTGTTCCAGATCGAGGCAGCTTTGGGCGGCCAGACGGTCTACAGCGATGTGGAGAGTCTGATCTTTACGGAGGCCGGACAGCAGACGATACGTATTGAGAACAAAATCCCTGCGGGAGCCATGGTGACGGTGACGGAGATCTATGAGGGCGGCACCTACGAGATCGCATCGGAGAAGGAACAGACGGTTCAGATCGTGGCGGAGGATTTTGTGAGGGCAGAGTTTGTCAACGACTATACGGACGACCGGAAGGGCGGACACGGTATCATCAATCAGTTCGACTACACGGGAACCGGAGCATTTGACGGATGGGACTGGAAGTCTGATCCTGTGCAAAACGTAGAGTAGGAGGGGGATGGATATGAAAAAGAAAAGCAGTATCCTGGTTGCTCTCGTTCTGTGGCAATCCTGACTGCCGGAATCGGAAAGGCATGGGCCTATTTTACCACCTTTGCAGAGGCAGCCGGAGGCTACACCATTGAGCTGGGCGACCGGACAGAGGTGAAAGAGGAGTTTGATCAGTGGGTAAAGCATGTGGTGATCACGGCCGCTGAGGATTCCAAGGAGCCGGTGTATATCCGGGCAAAGGCGTTTTGCGGAAGTGCTTATACCATTGATTACTCAGATGCCTCCGGAAAGTGGACGCCGGGTGCGGACGGTTACTATTATTACAGCGATGTGCTGAAGGCAGGGGAATCCACAGACGAATTGCTCGTTCGGATCGGAAACATTCCGAAGGATGCGAAGGAGGGCGACAGCTTCCATGTGGTTGTGATTTATGAGAGCGCGCCGGTTCGATATGATGAGGACGGAAGTCCCCGGGCCGACTGGGATGAGGTTCTTGACAGTGTCAGAGTGGAAGGGGGCGAGGAATCATGAAGGTGAGAAGACCGAAAAAGCTTTTCCCGCCTGCGGTGACCGCGGTGATGTTTGTGGCGGCGATGGCCCTGTTAATCTTCGGCTCCGTGGAAGGCACGAGGGCGGCATTGACCTACTATTCCGAGACGTATGCTTCACGAGTACAGATGTATGACATCGGCGTTTCCCTTCATGAGAATGGGGAGCGGGTTTCCTGGAGAGATTACAACAGTTCTGCCAACGGAACTTGGAATGAACATACAGGCGTCCTTCTCGCCCATATGCGGGACGACGGGGAACCCTTAAAACTGGGAAAGACCTATCAGGAACAATTGAGTGTGGCCAACAGCGGGACCATCAATCAGTATGTCCGCGTGACGGTCTACAAATATTGGACAGATGCAAGCGGAACGAAGCTGCAACATCTGTCCCCGGAGCTGATCAATCTGCATTTCGTTAACCTGGATACGGATTGGCTCTTGGATACGGAGGCATCCACGCCGGAGCGGACAGTTCTCTATTACAATAAGCTTTTGTATGCCGAGGGTGAGGGGGTGTCGGAGACACCACTGTTTGCCGATACGCTCACCATTGATGATATGATTGCCACAAAGGTGCATCAGGAAGTGGAAAAGTCGGGAGAATATACAACCATTACCACCACTTACGATTATGACGGGATGCAGTTTCGGATTGAGGCGAAGGTGGACGCTGTGCAGGAGCACAACGCAGAGGATGCGATCTTGAGTGCATGGGGGAAAAATGTGACTGTCAGCAATAACATGCTGAGCCTGGATTAAGGAGGATGGCATGGGAAAGAAAGGAATTGGTTTGGTTTTGGCGCTGGGGCTGTTTGTCGGATGCTTCACCCAGGTCCATGCGGAAACCTATTACGGAGACGACAACTGGCATGTGGCCTTCACTCCTGAGGAGAAGATGGAGAGTACCTTCAAGACGGCCGATCTGGATGAGGTGGTGAGCGGTTTACAGCCCGGCGACAATATCTTCATTGAACTGAAGCTGGAGAACGAACATCAGGAAACCACAGACTGGTATATGACCAATAAAGTGCTCTATTCCCTGGAGGATCGAAGCACCAATTCGGCCACCGGCGGGGGTGCGTACACATACCGACTGACTTATACGGACAAAGACGGGACAGTAACGGTACTTTTTGACAGTGAGACCGTGGGCGGCGAGAACACCGGCGCGGCGGGGGAGGGCCTTCACGGGGCGACCAATGCTCTGCAGGATTATTTCTATCTGGATACTCTGGAGCGCGGACAGAAGGGAACCATTACCCTGGAGGTTGCCTTGGACGGGGAGACTCAGGGAAATGATTATCAGGACACTTTGGCAGACCTGCAGATGAATTTTGCCGTGGAGCTTCGGGGGGATACTCCGGCGACTCCGCAGACACCGGGGACGCCAAAAACTCCGGGAAAGTTAATCAAGACCGGTGACGAGAGCCGTCCGGTGCTTTTGGCTGTGGTCATGGCCGGAAGCGGTCTTGTGCTTCTGCTGTTTTGTATCCTTCAATGGAAAGAAAGGGAGAGAAGGAAGAAGGAGGGGAGCGTAGGATGAAACGATGGAGACGTTTGTTAGGCACAGTGCTTTCGGTGTGGATGCTCTGCCTTTTGGCGGTTCCCGGCCTGGCGGCCGAGGAGACAGGACCCTACACCTACACGGTCCGCTTTTTTTCCGGGCGGCAGGGATCGCTGAACGGGGAGGATGTGGTGGTGCTGGAGGGTCTTCATTACGGGGACCAGGTTACCTTCAACCGGAGCTCTGTAGATTTGGAGAATGGCAGTAAATATTATTTTAAGGGGATCCGCAGGAGCGGGGAGGACAACAATACGGTTGGCAGGTTGACCTTTACCGTGACGGAGGACCAGGATTATGTGGTGGCTTACGGGATTCTAGGAAACACGGCCTCCTACACGGTCAATTATGTGGACGAGGCGGGAAACGCCTTGGCGGAGAGCGAGACCTATTACGGAAACGTGGGAGATAAGCCGGTGGTTGCCTACCTCTATATCGACGGCTACCGCCCTCAGGCCTACAACCTGACGCGGACGCTGTCGGCAAACACGGCGGATAACGAGTTTACCTTTGTCTACAGCAGGATTCCCACGGCTTCCCAGCCGGGAACGCCGCAGCCGGAAACGCCGGTGACACCTGCACCCGCGCCGGCGACACCGGAAGAGGTGGCGACTGTGATCCCGGAGGAAGAGGTGCCAGCGGCACAGGCGCCCGGAGGCGAGACCGAGACGGAGGAGAATACACAGAATATTGGAGAGCAGGATGTGCCGTTGTCAAATCGGCCTGAGGAAATCAAGGATTTGGATGATGAGGAAGTGCCTTTGGCGGAGAAGATTTTTGGTGCAGATGCAAAGCTTTTGGGAATCCCGGTTCCTGTGATCCTCGTGGCAGGAGTTGCAATTGCAGGTGCGGCCCTGTGGTATTTCTTACTGTTCCGCAAGAGAAAGAAAAAGGAAAGCAAATCATGACAATGGAATCAATGCAGCCGGAACAGCCTTCCGGAAAAAGGAGCAGGAAACGATTTCCTGCCCTTTGCAGGTTTATCGGAACCTTTATTTTGATCGCAATTATCCTGGCATTTTTGCCTTTGACCTTCCCGAGAGTCTTGGGGTGGGAGGTCTATGAGGTGGTCAGCGGGAGCATGGAGCCGGCAATTCCTGTGGGCAGCGTCATCTATGTGAAAGCGGCGTCCCCGGAGGAGATCGCGGTGGGGGACATCATCGCCTTTCAGAAAAATGGGTCGGTGATCACCCACCGGGTCGCAGAGCTCCATCCGGAGGAAAAGGAGTTCATCACAAAAGGGGATGCCAACCGGACGGAGGATCTGACGCCGACCCCCTATGGGAGCCTGATTGGAAAAGAGGTCTTTCATCTTCCGTATGCAGGGGGCCTGATGACGATGCTCTCCGGTACGGCCGGAAAGGTTTATGCGGTACTCTTTGCCGTCTGTGGAGTTCTGCTCCGCATGTTAGGCGGAATCCTGGAGAAACAGGGAGGGAAAAAGGAGGATGGAGTATAGAACAGGTGAGGGAACAGAGGCCTTACAGGTACAGATGTTTGGTGGCTTTTCCATGACCTGGCAGGGGGCACGGTTAACCAGTGGCTCGAAGAGTAGAGAATCACAGTTTATTTATTTGATGCAGCTTCTCCTGCATTATCGGGAAAAAGGAGTGAGCCGGGAGCTTTTGGAGGAGGTTCTGTTTGGAGAGCGGGAGATTGACAATCCCCACAATGCCATGCGGAGCGTGATTTATAATGCGAAGAAAAAGCTGCAGAAGGCCGGGCTTCCGGATGCCTCTTATATTATACAGAAGAAGGGGATTTATTACTGGACGGAGAAGATTGCTGTTTCGGAGGATTCTGCCAGATTTGAAGCCCTGCTCCAAAAGGCAGAGAAGACAGAGAATTCCGGGATGAAGCTCAGATGTCTTCTGGAGGCCTGTTATCTTTACAGGGGCGAGTTTTTGCCTCAGCAGGCGGCGGTGATCTGGGCGGCTCAGGAAGCCAGGCGGTTCAGGCAGATGTTTTTTTCAGCCGTGGAAACGGCGGCAGAGTTACTCAGGGAACGGCAGGATTGGCTCGGATTAAAGAAACTTGGAACCCATGCGGTGGCAGTGAGCCCTTTTGCGGACTGGGAAGTCCTGGTTATGGAGGCGTACACTTCCATGGGACAGTACGAGGAAGCAAGAAAGCTATATGACGATACGGTGGAGCTGTATGTTCAGGAGCAGGGGGTCAGACCGGACGGCCGGCTGGGAAAGCTCTTGGAGCGGTTGGGCAAACAGATGAACCACCAATATGCCCTGCTGGATGCGATCCAGGAGGATTTGGCGGAGGGGGCAGAGATGAGCGAGGGCGGCTACCTGTGTGCCTATCCGGAATTCCGAGGAATTTATCATATGGTGAAGCGGATGATGGAGCGGGGCGGCCAGTCTGTATATTTGATGCTCTGTACCATCATGGACAGCCGCGGACGGCCCATGAAGGAGGGCACTCTCCTGGAAGAAGTGGGAGAGCGGCTGGAAGAGTCGATCTGTCATTCTGTTCGGAGGGGAGACACAGTGTGCCGTTATGGAAGAGGACAATACCTGACGCTCTTGGTAAATACGACCAGGGAAAACTGTCAGGTGGTCCAAAGACGGATCAATGAGAAATTCGTCATTGGCCGGCAGCGCATCGGAGTCAAATATCATGTGAACAGTGTACTGTGCCCGATTGAAGAGTAGCCTATTTCCGGAATCTGACGAGGGAGGAGAAGAGAGGATGCCTGGGGAACGATTAAATTGGTACATCGGGGCGCCCAACGGAGTTGTGATTTGTGTCAATGGATTGGAACATGGCCAGATTCAGGGCTGCTTTTACCACAGCTACAGCGACACTCCGACCAGGTTTCACGATATTGATCAGATCTTGTTCGGGCTAGAGCGTTTTTTTGATTTTTTAAATTTCCCCTATGCGACGACGTCGGAACGAGCGTTTTGGACGAGTGGCCCTAAAAGGGAACAGAGACAGGAGAAGGTAAAAAGAATGAAGGATGAAGAATTATTGCAGAAGCATGGAGAGCTGGGAACTTTTATCGTTCGGGTACAGCATCGCCAAAACAATAGCTGGCAGGGGCGCATTACTTGGATGGAGGAGGACCGGACCCTTTCTTTTCGGTCGATCTGGGAGCTGGTGAAGCTTATGGTGAGTGCGGTGGAGGCCTCTGCACCGGGGGCGGAGACCTCGGAGCCTTCCTGGTTTGCGGAAGAAGGGATTGAGGACGGAAAAGGATAGGGCTGATTGCCCAAAAATATTGGGACAGGCCGTATTTTTTTGAAATTTATTGAAAATCGAATGGATTTTTTGCTGCTGATTCATTATAATACAGGGTAGTAAAAAAACAGAACTGCAAGGGATCGGATGTCGGAGCATATCCGGTACGATCTGCAGCAGGCAGTAACTTTCTGTGAGGAGGACATCTCAGATGACGGAGTTTAGAGGACAGAGGAAGAAACGAAACGTATGGCTGCGGCGCCTGCCTGCCGTGCTTCTTAGTGTCTGTCTGATGGTGTCGTGTCTGTCAGATGTATGGGTTTTTGCCGAAGAGACTGCCCCCGGCCTGTGTGAGCATCATCCGGTACATACGGAGGATTGCGGCTATCAGGAGGGGGCAGTCTGTTCTTATGTCTGTGAATGGTGCGGGAATGGCGGAGACGTCGACGGGGAGTCAGGAGAGGAATCTGGAGCGGAGCCGGAGACGAAGGCGGAATCAGAGCCGGAAGCAGAACCGGGGACAGAATCAGAGTCGGAAACAGAATTGGAAACGGAATCAGAAGCACAGACAGAAGCACAGCGAGAGCCGGAAGCGCAAACGGAATCGAAAGCTGGAATGATGTCCCGGGCAGCAGATAAGGAGATTGTAAGCTGGAAGTGGGCGGATGCGGATGTGGCGAGGAATGAGCTTCTCGGGTGGAATGAGGCCACAAAGCAGTGGGAAGCGACGGTACATATGAATGCCAATATTTCTGGGAGCCGGGTGAAGGAAATTCTGAACGGACCGGATGGCTTGCTGCCCTCTCAGATTGAGGCGGAACTGACCGATGGCACAAAAGAAACGGTGGCGCTGGATTGGGGGCCGCTGCTGTCGGCAATTTCAGATGCAGATACGACGGGGAGCGGCTGGGATAAGACCCTTGTTGGTGAGATCCTGCCTCCGGGGTATAGCTGCTTGGGCACAACCGGCATGCGCACAGCGGTGAGGCTCGTCCGTCCGACAAAGTTCCTCAACAACTGGGAGTTTGAAGAGCGGGAGGGGACGGAGCTGAAAGAGCATGCCGATGGGAGCCAGTGGATGGAGGTGTATCCGCTTTCCCTGGATGAGCCGGATGTGATGGATGCACTGGATAAGGTGCTCCCGGAAAGAATTTATGGTGAGGGTTTTGATTTATCAATCCACGATGGAAAGGGTGGCTTTCAGTTCAAGGGGCCTTTGAATCCGGCAATCCCACAGGTGGCAAATGCATGTGGTTATCTGCCGGTCACCTGGATGCTTGACCGGCTGGAGGGGACAGATTTTCAGGACGGAGGGACGTATGTCCTGCGGGCGGCCTATAACCCTTACTGGGGAATCAATGGGGGTGTGAATGGCGCGGGAGATTTGCTGAATACCTATCTGGAGTTTTCAATCACTTTGCATGCCTTAAATTTGGATGAGCATATTGAGACGGAAAAGGTTTCCGACCCGGAAGCGACCACGGTGAATCTGTTTGATTATTGGGTGCAGGAGGAGACACCGACAGCGCCGAATGGGGATATTCTGTCAAAAAGTGACTGGCATGTCAGGCAGAACGGGAACAGAGAGCCCCTGTCGGCACAGAATGACTGGAATACAGGAATCAATCAGGGGCATCTTCTGATTTTTGGCGACGGCCTGATTCATGCGGGTCTGTGGAATAAGGGCGCCGGTGAGATGACGGATTACGGGAAGGCCTATGCAGGGATGGAGGAGATTGTGGAACCTGTCCTGTCGGGAGACGGTTATCCTGTCATCAATACGAAGGATGCAAAACTGCAGTTGAACGGCGATCAAACCTTTCGGGACTGGGTGAAAATTCTGGATTACAGGCTTGCGGGAGATCATGTGGGGGCCGCGGGGGCGGAGGGCTCAGAGGCAGCCTATGATGGGAGTGATATCCTGAATTTGAGCAACACGGTCATTGGAACCTGGGGAAAG
>CAJUOF010000213.1 GCA_910587905.1 uncultured Lachnospiraceae bacterium | reverse complement strand
GTTCCGCTACAGTCCTTCTGAGCCACCTGGATCCGGAAGAATTTCCAGCCGCATACTGCGTCCGTAAATCCTTCCGGGGCCCATACGGACTTCCGCTGTATACAGTTCCGCTGCAGTCCTAAAATTTTAACTCGCTGATCCCCAGTCCCGGTTCTTCCGGCAGCACCAGATATCTGGTATCCCGGATGGTGAAACCGCCGGTAAAGGGCAGCTCCTTCAGTGAGAAGCTGGCGTCCAGGTCTGCCCGTGTGATATTGCTCAGGGCGGCGCCCAGGGCGGCAGAGGCGTTGATGGCGATGCCGCTTTCCTCGGCCATGCAGCCCAGCATACACTCGACGCCTGCGGCTTCGGCGATGTTCACAATCTTTTTTGCCTCGTAAAGGCCGCCGCATTTCATCAGCTTGATGTTGACAAGATCCGCCGCCCTCATCTCCATGATCTTCACGGCGTCCCCCGGAGAAAATACACTCTCATCCGCCAAAACCGGGACGTAGCTGCGCTCCGTCACATATTTCATTCCCTCCAAATCGTAGGCGGCAACCGGCTGCTCCACAAACTCAATCTGAAGCCCCCTCTCCTGCATCTGGTTTAAGATCCGCACCGCCTCCTTGGGCTTCCACGCTTGATTGGCATCGATTCGCATACAAATTTCCTGCCCTACCGCCCGGCGAACTGCCGAAAGCCGCTCCACGTCCAGACTCGGATTGGCTCCCACCTTCACCTTCAGACAATCATAGCCCCGCCTCAGGGCATCCTCCGCATCCCTCGCCATCTCCTCCGGGGAATTGACACTGATGGTAATATCTGTCACAAGCTGCTTCCTTGCGCCTCCCAGAAGTTTGTACACCGGGATGTGATAAAGCTGTCCATAGAGATCCCACAATGCCATGTCCACAGCGGCCTTGGCGCTGGTATTTTTCACGATACTAGTCTGCACAGTCTGCAGCACATCCTCAAATTCATCAATCTCACGACCAATCAGGCTCTTTGCAATATGATCCCGGATCGCTCCCACAATCGCCCCCGTCGTGTCCCCGGTGACTGCGCCCGTTGGGGGGGCCTCCCCGTAACCCACCGCTCCGGTATCCGTGTGGATCTCCACGATCACATCCTCCACACATTCCACGCTGCGAAGAGCCGTCTTGAAGGGAACCCTGAGCGGAACAGAAATCGTTCCCAGTCTGATCTGTGTAATCTTCATCTTCTGCCTCCGTTCTTCTTGTTTTCTAAGGGCGAATGCCCGCTCCCATCTGTCATTTCCTCTCAGTCTGCCGCGGCCAGCTCCATCATGGCTCCTGCAATGATCTTCGCATTATCCATCAGCCGCCCGACGGTCATGTATTCATTCGGACGATGCTCCGTCATCTCGTCTCCCGGGAAAATGGGGCCGAAAGCCAGAATGTTGGGAATCTCCTTGGCGTAAGTGCCACCGCCGATGACCTTGGGCGCAGACAGATCCCCCGTCGCCTCCCTGTAAACCTTGAGCAAAGCTTGGACCAGAGGCGCATCCTCCGGAATATAAAGCTTCGGCATGTACCGGTGGTCCGTCCGGACCCACCCTGCCTGTTCGAATGCCTGCCGTACCTTCGGCTGGCAGTCTGACTGTTCAAACGTCACCGGATACCTGTAATTCAGCTTCACAAGGACTTTCCCCTCATCCCCCAAGATAACGCCCAGGTTAAAGCTCAAATTCCCAGAAATCTCATCCCTCAGAGCAATGCCAAGCATTGTTCCGAAGCAGTCCATACCGATTTTCTCCGCCAGAAAAGAAATCGTCTCTGCCGCCTCCCCCTCAAAGGGAAGCCTGCTCAGATAAAGTGCCAACCGGCCGATGGCGTTTTCCCCAGTCTCGGGCTGGCTTCCATGGGCCGACACGCCCTGGGCCTCGATCTGCCAGCCGCCCTCAATCTTCGTCACCTGGATCTTTTCCGCCTCCGGCAGTTCAAAGCCTTCCGGTCCGGCCACCTTAGCCATGGCAAAATCCGGCGTCACGTTTGCGGCGACGCCTCCCTCCAGCCGAAGAAGCCGAAACGCACCCGTCTGCGCCAGAGTTCTCTCATAATTTTCATTGACGATCCCCTTTTCCCCATTGATCAGAGGGTACTCTCCATCCGGCGTAAATCCTGCCACGGGAACCTCCCCGCCGTGGGCCAGATAATAGCTCATGTCCGCTGAGCCAGTCTCCTCATTGGTGCCAAAGAGAATGCGGATCCGCCGCTTCAACGGGATCCCCGCCTCCTTGACCGCTTTCAGTGCGAACAGTGCCGCCGTCAGCGGCCCCTTGTCGTCGGTGGTCCCCCGTCCCACAATCTTATCCCCCACAAGCCTCGCCTCATAAGGCGGAGAAGTCCATCCGTCCGCCTCCGGAACCACGTCCAGATGGCCCAGCACCGCAACCATCTCCTCCCCGCTTCCATATTCACACCAGCCAACCATATCATCCATGTTGACTGTCTCAAAGCCCAGCTCTCTCCCGATCTGCAAAGCCTCCTCGAGACATCTCTGTACACCCAGACCAAAGGGCGTCCCACCTTCTCCCAAATGCTCCACACTGCGGATGGCGACCAGCCGCCTCAATGCCTCGATCATCTGTGGCTGCATGGCATCCAACCGTTCCGATACTGTATTCATGCTTCTGTCTCCTCTTTTTCAGGTATTTTCCATCATTTTACCACAAATACAAGGATTTTACACGAAAAAGACCGCCGTCCCACAGATATTTCACCTGTGAGAAAGCGGTCTCTTTTCTCTCGATGGACTCGTCCACGGAAATTAACGGATTTTATTTGTAATACTTCACTTTGTCCGCATCGTCGAACAGGTTGATCTTGTGACGGATCACCTCATTCATGGCATCAATACACTTGGGATAGATCGCCATGGGCTCACGAAGTCCCATATCCTCCAACACCTTACGGCACTCCTGATAGAAGGCGTCCTTGATGTCACTGGAAATGTTGATCTTATTCACACCCAACTTCACGGACTGCGCAATCTCCTCGTCGGGATTGCCGGATCCGCCATGAAGTACAAGAGGAATGCTGACACTTGCCTTGATCTCCTTCAGTCTGTCCAGGGCCAGCTTCGGCTTCCTGTCCTTGGGATACAGGCCGTGCGCCGTACCGATGGCAATTGCCAGGCAGTCGATATCCGTCTCCTTGATAAAGCGAACGGCATCATCCACCTCGGTGTAAATGATCTCCTTAGAGCCCGCCTCGCCGTAGTCATCAGCCGTGCCGATGGTGCCGAGCTCTGCCTCTACAGACACATTCACCGGGTGAGCAACCTCGACAATCTTCTTCGTGATCGCAATATTCTCCTCCAGAGAAAGATGCGCGCCATCAATCATGACAGAGGTAAAGCCGTCCTGAATCGCCCGCAAGATCTGCTCAAACTTGGAACCATGATCCAGATGTACGCATACAGGAACCGTCGCCTTATGAGCCTCCTCGATCACAGCCTTCACAAAGCTGTCCTCCACGAACTCCAGCTCGTCGGGATGAATGGCAATGATCACGGGAGCCTGCATCTCCTCACAGGTATGCATCACACCCTTTAAAATCATGTTGCTGCTCACGTTGAACGCAGGAACCGCGAAATTGTGTTCGTTGGCAACCGCCAGCAGATCGGCCATGTTCATTAACATAGTGTACTTCCTCCTAATTTTCCTTTACCGCATCATTTAATAAGTAACTTTATGTGTTCATAGTACATCGAATCTGTCATGCTGTCAAGTCCGAATGGTATGTTTTAGAGAAAATTTTACGATGTATTTTTTTTAAATTGTATGGATTGTATAAGAGTATGAAATAATATTTCATCTATCATTTTTTTGTTCTTCTTTTCATCTTTTATCTGTCTTCTTGCAAAAATCCGCTATTTGCACCGACATTTTCGTTTTTCCGCCGCAGACGCACAGGCTATACCCACCCGGGAGCTCTGTCCCATAAAACCAGACCTCTTCCGCCTTCCAAGTCTGCGCCTCCTCGTCAGAAGGCACCAGGCAGAAGCGCCCGAAACCCGCCCCGATCCCATCTCCAGTATACTTCACATAGCTTTCCTTTGCCGCCCAGATCTGAAAAAAACGTTGGCAGGGATGTTCCCTCACCCATGCCGCCTCATCAGGATGAAAAAAGCGTTCCGCCATCCGAGCCAGCCGGACCCCGGCTTCCTCGTCGCTTTCCTTTCTTTTTTTCGTGTGCTTCTGGATATCCACCCCCACCGGATGGCCGGAAAAGGCACACACCCAAAGTGCTCCGCTGTGGCTGATAGAGAAATGAAGTCCCGGCTGGTTGGGAAAATACGGCTTTCCCCGCTCTTTCCTGTCAATACGCCAGAGCTCCTCTGCCGCCCCCTCCTCTTTTGGGAACACTCCGTCCTCCGTCAAGCAGGCTGCCGCCCGCAGCCGTTCCGCCCTGGTCCGCCCGTCGTCGGCCCGAAACACAAACACCCTCACCGTCAAGGCATCGTCTCCTTCCATTCCGCCACCACCGGCCACACATCTGCGGATTCCAGCCCCAGCTTCCAGAAGGCCGCCCCCGCAATGCGATGCTCTGCCACCTTCTCCAGCTTTAGTTTTATGGAGCTTGCATCCTCCAGCCAGATTCGCCAGGTGGAGCCGTCCGCCTCATACTGTCCGTAGTTTTGCCCCAAGTCCTCCTGCCACTCCAATGTCGCACCGTGTTCCTCGAGAAGCTGATTGGCCTCATTCATCCCCACAGCTCTCGAATCCCTGGCGTAGCGCCCCTCATAGACAGACATCCCGTCGTCGTAGAACTCTGCGTCCGCCTCCGCATGCTCCTCCGGCGTCTCCTGCCATACCCGCATGAAAAAGGGCAATGCATTCACCACCTTCTCTGCCGGAACATAGTCCAGGGTGGACACAATCCCCTGCTCGGAAAACCCAAGGGAGGCATTGGTCCCCGCGCAGCATCCCTTATAATGTTCGTCATACCCCATAATGATGATGTAATCGGCCACCTGCCCCTGCTCCCGCAGATTGTACCAGGAACGTCCCCCGGATGGCACAAAATTATCTACGGAAAGCGTCAGGCCCGCCCTTCTGCACTCGATGGAAAGCTCCCGGACAAACTGGAGAAAATGGGGGGCGCTTTCCTCCTTGACGCTCTCAAAATCCACATTGATCCCGTCCAGTCCCACTTCTGCCGCGGCCTGCATCAGCCCCTCCACCAGATGATTCCTGGCAGCCGTGGAGGAAAGAAGCAAAAAATCATCCATGTTCACATCAAAATCGTCCACCAGCCCCCAGACTTTGAGCCCCCGTTCATGGGCCTGTTCCACATAAGCCTTATCAGCAAAAGATTTCAAATTCCCCTGGTTATCCACCACAGAAAACCAGGTGGGCGCAAGCACATTTAAGCCTTCTGTCCCCTCCAAGTATTCCGGAAGATTTCCGTTATTCTCCGCGGAAAACACCTGATGCCAGGCAAGGCACACCGTCTCCGGCAGGCGCACGGAAGTATATTCCGGAAGCTTTGTCCCAGACGTCCAGACATATTCCTGTGGATTCTTTAAATATTTTGATTTTAAATACCCCACAAAGCCGTCCTCTGTGCGCACTCTGGTCCAGTCATCTACGCTGTCCATGATCAGCAGGGTACCGCCCGCTTTCGTCTTTGTGAGGATGGGACTTTTCTTCCCCGCCAAAACCCGAACCGCGGTCTTCCCCGACGCCTCCGCCCGCTCATATCGTCCGCCTCCTCCGTCCAGAAACAGTCTGGCCGGAAGATTTTTCTTTTCATCTGCCGGAAATGAGGTGACCTGAATTCCGGAAAAATCTGCCATAAAATCCGTGGAAATATAAAATACCCCGTTTTCTTCATAGCAGATTTCATGACCGGCATCCGTCGTCACTCCCCCAACCGTATAGGAAGTGGCGGACGGAGAAAAAACCACCGTCTCGTTTGCCAGCGAATAGAGAAGCAGCCCCTCATCGCTGTGATACCATTTACTGTCGGCTCCCGCCGCCAGTCCTTCCGGCAGATACATTCTCCCGTTCCTGGTCACGGCCTCGCCCTCTGTCTGAATTCCATTGCAGAACACCACGGTCGATTCCGCTCCTGCCCCGTAAACCGCAGCATAATCCGCCCAGGTTGTTCCCGGGCCAAATCTCCGGTACAGAAAGAAAGCGCCTGTGGCAGCAAGTGCCAGCAGAATGAAAAACACCCAAAGGCCGATCCGCGGCCCCCTCCTTCGTCTCCTTCCGCTGGAGTTCCCTCTTCGCTCTTGCCCATTCCATCGCGGCAAAGAATCCCTGTCTTGTTCTTTGAGCGGTCCCGAAACTCCCCGTCCGGTTCTTTTTTCATAAGTCTTGCGAAGCTCTGTCATATCTGTAACCTCATCTTTCGGTCTATTTTCATTAAAAATGCCTCTACTCTCTTTCCGTTCAGTATAACATATTTTTTTGGAGGAAACGGGGAATGATTAAAAAATCAGAGAATTTTAAGAATTACCTTTGTGTGTGAGAAATGTCGCGCATTCGTCGATCTTTATGATTGTTGCATCTGTTTACCGGCCTTTTGCCCGATCTTATCATAATGTATTTCTTTCAGGTCGCCCTGTTCATCCCATATGTAATCGCCCATGTAACAGCCGTGTTCTCGAACTGCGCAGGCTGAGGCGATTTGTTCCGGAGAGCACCTCTCGCCGGACAGGGTGATTTCCACCCCACGCTTCTCATAGCGCCGCATCTGTTTCAAAAGAGTATCGTAGCGCACGCGTTCCTCTTTGGTAAACTTTTTCTTCTTCATAGTCCTTTCTCCTGTTTTGATAATTTCTATGGGAAAATTTGCCTGAACAGGCACAATGAAACGGATGAAGTGCTGCTTCCCTCTTATCATAATATAAATTCCACTAAAATTCAAGAAGAAAATCGGATTCTTCCTAAAAATGACTCTTTACATCTGTCTTCTTATTGTATATACTAAATCCAACTATAACTTTTAAATTAGGAAGTGATCACGATTGAAGATAGAAAAAATCAATGAGAACCAGATCCGCTGCACCCTAAACAGCAGCGACCTGGTGGACCGTCAGTTAAATCTCGGAGAGTTGGCTTATGGCAGTATGCGCGCCCGCAATCTGTTCCGAGAAATGATGCAGCAGGCCTTCAACGATTTCGGCTTCGACGCCGAGGACAATCCGCTGATGGTGGAGGCCATTCCCCTATCCAGCGACAGCATTATGCTGATCATCACAAAAGTCGATGACCCGGAGGAGTTGGACACACGTTTTGCCAAGTTCGCGCCCAGCTCCGAGACGGAGGCCGACTCATGTTCAGAGACAGGTATGCCTCTTCTTTTAGAGGGTGCACCTGCGCCGGAGTTGGCGGCTCCCTCTGCCAAGCCAAAGGAGACAGACGATACCGACCATCTGCGTATCTTTTGTTTCCCCTCTCTGGATGCGGTTTCCCAGGCGGCCGAAGTGCTTGGGGACTCCTTTGACGGCCACAATTCCCTCTACCGCGCCCCGGCGAACGGAGAATTTTTTCTGGTCATCAGCCGCCAGGGCTATGGCACGGAGGATTTTGCCAGGATTTTCAATACGCTGTCTGAATTCGGCACCCATGTAAAGGGTTCCAACATTCAGGAGGCCTATTATCAGGAGCATTTTGATCTGATTGTGGAGGGATTGGCTCTGCAGGTCCTCCGGAACATCTGATCTTCAAACCCGGATTCCGAACTGCCCCAGTCCTTCTCTGATGGATTCATAACCAGTCACCTGCACCGTATGAATGCCGAATTTCTCCGCTGCTTCCAGATTGGCCGCAAGGTCGTCGAAAAAGACCGCTTTCTCCGGACAGATCCCATATCTGGAAAGCAGCGTCTCATAAATCTCAGGCTCCGGCTTGACGAACTTTTCCTGATAGGAGATTACCTGTCCGTCCGCATAGCGCAAAAACTGAAAATAAGGTTCCCGCTCCTCATAAAAGGTTTTCCCGTAGTTTGAAAGAATATAAATTTTATATCCCTGATCCTTTAGCTGCGCCAAAAGTCCGGATGCGTAAGGATATTCCTGCACTGCCACACCTGCCCCCGCATAGATTCGCCGAATCAGTTCCTCATATTCAGGCGCCTCCCGGCAAATAATCGCAAGAAGCTCCTCGTCCGAGCGGCTCCCCCGATCCACCTCTTTCCACATGGGGCTCATAAATAGGACCTGCTCCACAACCTCATGCTCTTTCTGGGGCAGCTTCCAGCTATCCAGATACCTCCTCC
>CAJUOF010000212.1 GCA_910587905.1 uncultured Lachnospiraceae bacterium | reverse complement strand
TTCAGGACAAAGGGGCCATTGCAGAGCACCGTCTCCGGCGAAGACGCATATTCCTTTCCGTACTGTTCTGCAATATCCTGCCTTACCGGATAGAAACAGGGCATTTTCATCAGATCCAGGAAATAGGGCATGTTCCGAACAGCCTTGATTTCCAAGGTTTTTTCATCGAGGGCCTTCACCCCAACCTCGTCGGCCGTGCATTCGCCATTGTTAAAGGCTTCGCCGTTTTCAAAATAATATCCCATCCAGGAATAATTTCCATTGGGGGCATCCTCACTTGGATCCAAAAGCCGTTTGATCCCATACTCGAAATCCTGCGCCGTCACAGGCTTTCCGTCCGACCATTTTGTATCCCTCAAATGGAACGTATAGGTTTGTCCGTCCGGGCTGATCTCCCAAGATTCTGCAATTCCAGGTGCAATCTGATTGTCATAAATGCGAACCAGCCCTTCAAACATGATCCCCCTCGCACAAATGCTGTCGGAGCTATTTCCAAAACCCGGATCCAGGGAAGAAGGCTCCGCATAAAGAGGGAAACGAACCATAGGTTTCTCCTGCTCGGAGACTACCTCTTCCTGCTGTTCCCCTGCATTGTCCACGGCTGTGGCCTTTGTTTCCTTCGTTTCGCTTTTTCCTGTGGCACCGCAGGAAGTCAGCAAGGCCATCGCCAGAAGAAACGACAATAGTTTCATCCACTTTCTTTTCATAACAATCCTCCTCTATGTTATCTGCATGTTTTATCTGCAATCCTTTGCCAAAGTTTCCGGAATCATGATTCCGGAAGGTACAAAGGAACGCGGTCACGTTTTAAAAATGCGGTCATGCAATGGATGGCTCCGTTACCCTTCATAACCTCACTGACCTCCGCCTGAATCACCTGAACGCCCGCTTTCTCCAAGGCATTCACTGTTTTCGGACAGCCGCTCGGCATGACAATGATTCCCGGCTCTAAGGCCACGAGGTTTTGGCAGAAGCCGGAAAACTCCTCCAAATCTGGAATATCAATGATTCGAAAACCTCTCCGTTCCAGTTCCGTATAAATGGTGTTGGGAGCCGCCATCCTCAATACCAGAGCCGTCTTATAGTCTACAAAAGCCATAAAACTGTCCAGATGGGCCATTCCCCTCGGAATTTCCACTTTGATGACATGTTCCACACCCATGGTTTGAAGCTCTGCTTCCACCTGCATCATACCGGAGGGATTGCATCGCAGGCCATAGCCCAAAAGGCAGGTTTTGGCATCCATCCAAAGCAGACAAGCTCCGTCAAAAATGCCGGTCCCGTGAATGGTTTTGATCACGGGGACTCCAAGCTTTGCGAGCTGTCTGGCAGCATACACTTCTTCTCCCACGCGGCAGGCGGCTGCCGGTCGGGCCACAATCGCTCCGTCCGGCGTCATAAGCACCAGATCCCGGACATAAATCCCATTGGGATACTCTTCCCCCATCTCTTCTATGTAATGGACAGCTACCCCATGGCTCCTGTAAATATCCGCCAACATATCCTGTTCGTATCGAACCTTCCCCACATCCCAAATCTCTTTCATCGCCATCGCATGGGGATCCGTGATTCCTTCAATTTCCTTTCCGCCTCGTCGCATAAGCACTGCCCGAAGCTTACCGATCTCCGAATCCACCCCCCAATCCCCGTAAAGCCGCGGAAGATCGTTCCGAAAATCTCCGTCTGTAATTCCGTACATGGTAATTCTCCCTTTTCTTTCTATCTCCACTTTTTTCGTCTTCGTTCCGATTGTATCCTATCTACTGTTGATTGTCTACATATTTATGCAAAAAAAGAAAATTTACAATTTATCTATTCCCAAATCACAGAAAAAGACACCTCCGGATCGTTCCAGAGGCGCCTTTGACTCATCTCATAATCATCATTCTTCTTCTGTCGTTCCCTCTTCGGCAGCAGGAGCTCCCTCTACATCCTCCGGCAGCTCGACTTCTTCTGCTGCAACCTCCACAGGAGCCTCCAATGCCTCCAATGCCTTCATGCTGAGGCTGATCTTCTTATCTTCACCGTTGAAATCAACCACCTTTGCATCAATCTCCTGTCCGATGGAAAGGACATCGGAAGGCTTCTCCACATGCTGTCTGGAGATCTGAGACACATGAAGCAGAGCGTCAATTCCAGGTTCCAGCTCCACGAAAGCGCCAAGATCGGAAGAGCACACGTCTGAACTCCAGT
>CAJUOF010000211.1 GCA_910587905.1 uncultured Lachnospiraceae bacterium | reverse complement strand
ATAAAGAGATGCAGGCCGAGAGTGGATACGATCGCCACCGCAAGCTCCAAAAGCACCTCCGGTGCCACCTTAAAGGGGCCGATCCGAAGTGTCACCTGGCTGAACAGATTTGGAAACCGCACCACCGAGGTCGTCCAGACAAGCTGTGCCCCATTCTGAAACATCATGGAAACTGCCAGAGTACAGAGCATAATGGCGGCCAGAGTCGCCCCTCTGTGAACCAAAACCGCGATCATGTACCGTTCCACGATAAATCCGATCAAGAACATACAGACAGCGACAATCAGAAATGTCAAAACCAACGGCACTCCCAGATCCTTATATAGGGTAAGTCCGATGAACGCACCCAGCATCAGAAATTCTCCCTGGCATAAGGTCACCAGGCCCGATGCCTTATAAACCAGGGAATATCCGATTCCCAGAGAAGAATAGATCGCCCCCAGTGACAACGCCGTCACAATAATATCAAAGATCAATGATTCTACCTCCCTTTCTCCCATTTTTCTCACAGGCCTGTTTCTAAAAATGCCAGCGGCGAGAGCTTGCCGCCGCTGGCATCAAATTATTCCTTGTCTGCAAGGTAATCCGCAAGAAGCATGTTCTTTCCGTCTGAAATCGCCCATACCTTGGAGGTCTTTAGTCCGTCGCTCCCCTGGGTAAAATCATAAGCTCCCTGGATCCCCTCATAATCCTTGATGCTTGCATAGGCATCACGAACCGCCTGCTTATCATCGATGTCATCCACATTGCCAAAGGCCTCCGCGTAGAGCATGACCATGTCATAGCCTCTGTATGCAAGGTCCGACTGCGGCAGTTCTCCATACGCATCATAATAATCCTGGAGGAATTTCCTCTCGATCTCGGTGGAAGCATCCTCGATACGGTCCGGCACACAGTTTACAGTGGTATAGATCACATCGTTGGCGGCCTCCTCGCCGTTTTCGCGCACCATCGGCGCACTGGCGGACTCTGTTGCAAAAAGGACTCCGTCGTAGCCGAGACGGCGGATCTGCTGCAGGGCAAGTCCCATATCGTCGTTGTCCATGCAGAGGAAGATCGTCTCAGCCCCGCCGTTTAACATCTTGGAAAATTGAGCCGAGAAATCCGTATCTCCTTTGTTGTAGACATCCGCGATCACAGTCATTCCATGCTCTTCCTCCATGATCTTTGCCATAAACTCTGCCAATTGAAGACCTGTATCCGTGTTATAGTAGATCATCCCCACCGTCTTTCCCTCAAAGCCAAGGTCGACCATATTCTGGACACTCTGGGCGTTCATAATGTCATAGGTAGACATGGGCCTGAACGTCCAGTCGGAAATATTGGAAATCAACATGGACGGGGAGGCATTTACCTGAAGGACCTTCGCCGCCTCCGTGATGTCAATGGTGCAGATCGTGGAAGAACTGATACAGTTATTGCAGATTGCATCCACATGGTCCTCCTCGATCATCCTTGTGATATTCTGCACATCCTTCTCATTGGAAAGCTGGTTGTCATAACAGATCAATTCCAGCATATGTCCATTGACCCCGCCGGCCTCATTGATCTGTTTCACGGCGATCTCACATCCCTGCTTCTGTGCCTGTCCAAGCAGTGCGGAGCCGCCGGTGAGATAAGTATTCACCCCCAAAAGGATATTTCGTTTCTCGCCCTCATCTGTCTTTGCCCCCGTCTCGGCTTTCTCTCCTGTCCCCGCCTTCTCTCCAGTCTCCGTCTTCCCCACGGCCTCCGCCCCGTCTTTTTTGTCCGACGAGTCATTCCCGCAGGCTGCCATACCCAATACCATCCCCAAAGATAACGCTGCTGCCAATAGTCTTCGTTTCATCTGCTTTTCCTCCTTTTTCCTGTTCTCTGATCATCCATTCAGTGCCCTGTATAATTCTCTCAGGGATGGATAGATCTGTTCGAATATCCCGCCGCTTTTTTTGTATTTCCCGACCACCTCCTCCTTCGGAACAAATATCCTCTCCACAGAAACCCGTTTCTTGATCTGGCTGCTGTCATACAGACCCATGCCGATCCCTGCGGCAAAAGCTGCCCCCAGTGCTCCGCTGTGCCGGATGTTGGAGGGCCGTACCGTCCGAATCCCTGTCACGTCCGCGAGGATCTGCATCCAGACATCGCTCGAAGCGCCCCCGCCCACGACTGTGAGTGAGGAAATTTTCCTTCCCATATCCTTCTGGTAATCCTGAATCTGCCCATTTAAACTGTATGCCACTCCCTCCATGATGGCCCGCATATAATGTCCTCTGGTGTGGATTTCTGACACATTGATAAAAGCCGCCCGGATCTTCTCGTCGAGGATCGGACACCGTTCCCCAAACAGCCATGGCGTGACAAACAATCCCTCGGAACCGGCCGGAATCTGTCCTGCATCCTCGTTTGCCTGTCTGAGCGCGTCCTCTCTGCCAAATTCCGGATAAAATCTGTCCAGCCCATAGTTGAACATGATTCCACAGGACTGCACACATCCCCCGTAGATCAGGTGATCCTCACAAATACTGCCAAGCTGATAGATTCCGTCAGAAAGGCCGGTCTGATAGTTCCCTCCAATGATTACAGACAGCCAGGCAGAGGAACCCAGATAGATATGGGCATCCCCCTCCTCAAGACATCCACAGCCTGCGGCCGCGGCCGCCACATCCCCGGTCCCCATATAGACCGCCGTCTCCTGAGTCAAGCCCAATGCTTCGGCCGCGTTTGCCGTCAACTGTCCCACATACCTTGAACAAACCAGATTGGGAGGCATCTTTTTTAAGTCGATCCCCACGGCCTGATACAGCGCCTCCTTCTGCCTCTGCCTGGCCGGATCCGAAGAATAGGGCCCGGAATCCGTCATTTCCATCGCGGCGATCCCCGTCGCCCTCCAGGTCAGGTATCCCGTGCAATCGAAAAAATATTCCGTATTTTCATACAAATCCGGCAGATTTTCCTTGATCCAGAGAAGCTTTGCAATCACATCGTTGGCCCCCGCAGCCTTCTTCCCCATCATGGAATTAATCGCCTTGGCCTGGTCCCCCGCTCTGCTGTCCACCCATGTAATGTTGTTGTACAGCACCTTTCCCTCGTGATCGACGGGAATGATTCCCATGCCCTGGGTGCTGAATATCATCCCCTTTACCTGCCCTGGGATGATACCGGATGTTTTTAACACCCGCCGTGTCGCCGCGCAGGTCGCTCTCCAATATTCATTCGGATCCTGCTCTGCATAGCCCTTTCCAAAGGACAGCAGCGGATACTCACACACCGCCGTTCCCAGCAGGCTTCCATCATAGTCCACAAGGGCCGCCTTTGTCCCGCTAGTGCCAAAATCGTAAGCCATGATATAATTTTTCATGTAACTCTCTCTCTTGTTTCTATTCCTCCGGCATTCCTTTTCTGCGCCGTATCTGATTTTGTTCCTCTCTGCTCAGCTCGTGGACGGCTCCGTTGATCTGCCCGTAGGTACAGACCTTTGCCGCGTCCTCCACATAAACTGCCCGTTTGTGGGCAATCGTAAGATCCTCACCGATGGCCACCACACCATGGTTGGCAAGCAGGCATCCCTTCCTTTTTTCCATCGCCTTGACAGCCTCCATCCCAAGCTCATCCGTCCCGGGAGTTTGGTAAGGCGCCACCGGGACGTCGCCTCCCAAAAAGGGGATCATCTCCGCCAAGGTCGCAGGGATCCGTTTCCCATTGACTGCAAACCCGGTTGCAAAGGGAGAATGTGTGTGAACGACCGCCTTTACCTCCGGAAAATGTCTGTAGATACACGCGTGCAGCCTCCATTCTGAGGAAGGCCGTAACATCCCTTCGATAATCCGTCCGTCCAGATCGATCACCATGATATCCTCCGGTTTCATGGTATCATATGCAACTCCGGAGGGCGTGATTGCCATCAGTCCTGCTCCCGCATCGTATACACTTAGGTTTCCACTTGTCGCCGCAAATAAAGCCTCCTGATAACACTTTTTGGATGTCTGCAATACATCCTCTCTCATCTCTCTGATGTTCATAACGCAACCTTCCTCCGCTGTTCAGAAATTACTCAAATTCTCTGAATACCCTTTCGTAAGCGTCTAAAACCTGATCCAACTCCGGGATCATTGCATGGCAAAGATAGGTCTTTCCTCCCCCGGAAATCATAACTCCCTCCGCCGCAAGCGCCATCGCAAATTCACAGACACACTGCGCCGCTTCCTTTGCCTGTCTTGCCCCTTCTGCGTCTCCCGGCCGGAAGAAGGTCGGTAAATGCTGGGCTGCCGCCACATCGATATGTAAAATGGACTGATGGTTGAACACGAGTGCCGGAACCTGATAGTTCTCCGTCAGCTCTGCGATCCCCCGCATAAACTCATCCGACTTGTCCGACAACTCCTGATACATGTCCAACCGCTCCAACTCACAGATGGTCGTATATCCGGCCAAGGCGGTGAGGGGATTTGCAGACAAAGTTCCTCCCACCCGCACCTTTTTGGACCGGTCCCCGTTGATCCCCGCCGCCAGCATGGAAAGAATCTCTTTCCGTCCGCCGACACCACCCGCTGCCGGGTATCCGCCGCCTATGATCTTTCCGAAAATCGTCAGATCCGGTTTTGTTCCGAAGATCGCCTGGGCTCCCCCAAAACCGAGGCGGAAGGCGGTCACCACCTCGTCGTAGACGAGGAGTGCACCATACTTTCTGCAGAGGGCCTCCACCCCTTTATGAAAGGCTTTGGTGGTGGGAAGTGCCCCGCTGTCCTGCCCGATGGCCTCCATAAAGAATGCCGCCGTCCCTCCCCTTGCCTCGTTTTCCATAAAAATCTGCTCCACGCCGGCCAAATCATTGGGCTCCACACAGTGGGTATGTTCAAAACAATCCGTGGGAATTCCATTCAACTGATCTTTCCCCTCCGGAATCTCACTGGAATTGTAAATCAATTGGTCGCTCCACCCGTGATATCCGCCTCGGATCCGAATGATCTCTGTTTTTCCTGTAAATGCCCTCGCCAGACGCAGTCCGATGATATCAGCTTCCGTTCCCGATCCCAGCATCCGGAACATCTCCACCGTCGGAAAGTGCTCACAGATTTTTTCCGCCAGAAGTCTCTCATAATCACTGTACAGCCCGGTGACCGGACCATTCTCTGCAATCTGCTTTAAACACGCTTCCCTGACCGCAGGATCATTGTTTCCGAGAATTGTGGGGCCGCCCGCCATCAAAAGGTCATAAAACTGATGGCCATCCTCGTCGTAGAGATACGGCCCCTCAGCCTTTGTGATGGAAAGAGGAAAGGGATAATTGTTGGCGAGGTTATGCTGAATCCCTCCCGGTATCACTTTCCCGGCCGCCTCAAAGCGCTTCTTTGAGGTCACGCATTCATTTTCAAAGAAAGACATGTAGCGGGCAACAGCATCTCTCTTCAGATGTTTTCTTTTTTTGATTACTTCACCCGCCTGTGCATGGACGGCTTCATAATCATAGCAATCGATATAGTTTGACATATCTTTCTTCTCCTTTTTTCTTATTGTTTTTTCTTTGTTTATTGTGATTATTATACATATTTCTTCTTTGTTTGTCAATATTATTATCGATATTTTATTGTTTTATTTATTTTTTCGCCATTTTGTCCATTGCATTCGGCCTTATATTTGTTGATTTTATTTGTATCTTGTTGTTTTTGGAGTGTTTAACATGATGATATGCGCAAGAAATGATTGAAGCAATAGAAAAAAGATGCACAGACAGCAAGCGTCTACACATCCTTAATGATAATTCCCATCTTTTTTGCCAGCTCCGCCGCCTGGTATAGATCCACGATCACGCCGGAAAGCTCCTTATTATCGTCAGAGACCGTAATGCCCCCGATCTCACTGTCTGAGAAGTCCATCCCCCTCAGAGAAGTCTTAAAGAAACTGGCATTTTTAAGGCTTGCCCCGCCCCATAAAATCTGTCGGCATCTGCAGGCGGTCAGGCTGCTATTATTGAGTCTGGTCCGCAAAATCTGTACATGCTCCAGGCGGGAGGAATCAAAATTTGCATCATCAAAATTGCATTCCTCCAGAGAAAGGTGTTTGACCACCATCCCGGTAAGCTTCGCCCCAACACCTTTGCAGGAATGAAAGAGGGCCCGCTCCAAATAGCTTTCGTCAAAATCGCAACCGGAAAGATCGCAGTTCTCAAAAAGGACATCCGTAAATTGCCCGCGAGAAAACATACAATTCCAGAAACGGCAATTTCGAAATTTCACACCTGAGAATCTCATACGGGAAAAGTCTTCTCCCTCACAGGTGAGTCCCGCAAACATCCTTGTCTGAATCCGCTCTTCCTCCTCCTGACAGCTTCGGAGGAAGGCTTCATCTCCTAACATAAAATCCGCTTCTTCCGCAAAAATCGGAGCCAGCGGTGTTTTCTTTTTTTCCTGGTTCATATCTGACGTAGTCATTTCTCCCCTTCTAAGTGTTCCTGAAATTATTTCAGACGATTATAGACAGCCTGTCACTTATTAAAAAATAGTACAACTTTACATATTTCTTTAAAAGAAAAACCACCAGCTCTATTAGCTGATGACATGGAAATCTGATATAATAAGAAAGGAACTCTTTGGCAGGCGTCCCCATTCTCCTGCATCTCTCGGGTTTCCCCTGTCATACCAGCGGCGTGTGGACCGGACGAAATCTTCCACCTCAAAGAGCTCCTCACTTATTCTATGTTTAATATAACAACTTTATTCTTTTTTGTAAAGTACCTGTTTGTTCTTTACAAGACGCATATACTCCTTTTTCCTGATTTTCATAAATGTAATTACAGAATTTTTATAATTCTGATCATCTTCAGACGTTAGCAACCTGAGAGCTAGCCTAAAATGCTTTGACTTATCCACATTTCCAAATTCCTTTAAAACCATTGCTGTAAATGGCCTATCATCCTTGATGATATAATCAGGGTCTAAAACCATATCGGCTATATACTGCTGATACCTTTGATAGTCACCAGGATGCCTGCTCTCAATGTGCGCAATCCTCTCGTCTGTGATGATCACTTCGTCTGTCACAATACCTGCCGTCACACATTTGTATATTTCACTGTTGATCCTTCCGACTACGCGCACATTTACTACCTCTCTCGTCTTCGCTGTCTCCAGTATAGCAGAATTTACGAGCTTTTCAACTGCTTTTAAAGCGAAAGGGAGGTCATCCAAAAATCAAGCAGGCAGCCCCATACAAAATCGAAGGACATAGCAGGCAGCCAAGTCCGGTGTAAAAGGTCGCCGTCATGGCTCCGTAGGGGACCAGCTCCGGGTCAACGGCTGTGAGGCCGGCGCTAATGCCGCTGACAGAACCGACCAATCCCCCGTAGATCATCGCCGTTTTCGGAGTGGTAAGGCCAATCCTCTTTGCCACAAAGGGCGTGATTACCATGACGACAATTGATTTGATCAGGCCCGCCGCAATCCCAAGGGCGATCACGACGGAATCCGCTCCCAGGGCCGCCCCCGTAACCGGTCCCACGATAAAAGTGACGGTTCCGGCACCGAGAGTCGCAAGACTTGTGACATCCCGGTATCCCATCGCCAGGGCAACCGCGACTCCCACAAAATACGAGGTAATCACCCCCGCAAACAGAGAGATTCCTCCCGTCAAACCACATTTTTTAAATTCGGAAAAGCTTGCCCCGTACACTGTGGACACAATGGCAAAATCCCGAAACATGGAGCTCCCCAGGATCCCGATTCCGGAGAGAACCGGAAGATCCGCCACCCCTTTGCTTCCGCCGGTCACAGCCCCCGCCAATCCGGAAGCCAAAAGCGCCAGTGCAATGGCAATTGCACTGGCATGTACACGTCCCTTAAACAGCCTTTTGCTGATCTGGCTGGCAAACAGTGTGCAAATTCCCACCACCAGAAATGATGTCACTAAATCATTGGAGATCAATAACTCTTCTATATAGGATAATACCGTCCGCATCATGTGCGCTCTCCCGTTTTAAACTGTCTGTCCCCCGTCAGCCTGTTGATCAGCGGAATGAGCGAAATCGAAACTCCCACCGCCAGAACCCCCGCCAAAATCGCAAACATGCCGCCCTTCAAAGCCTGAAACACATTCTGAGACGCCGCCATCGCAATGGTGACGGACAAATACATTCCCTGCCAATAGGTAATTCCCTGTTTGGTAGCCGGACGGATTTTTTGCTCCGGCAGGATACGTTCTGTCACAAGCAAAAGGAGCAGCATCGCGAACCCAACACCGCCGACATTCGCCGACACGCCCAGGACTTTTCCGAGAAGCTCACCTATGATGCTTCCGGCAAAATAACAAAACGCAACCATCGCCGTGCCGTAAATAATCATAATCTCTCCTCTTTACCGTAAGCCAGAATTAACCTTTCTGCCAGCTCTCCGGCTTTTATTAAGCTCGGTACGTGAACTCTCTCCTGCAGGGAATGGGAATTTTCATTTCCAAGGCCCACGCTGACACAGGCAATTCCATGGGCCGCAAAAATATTTCCGTCACAGCCTCCCATGACCTTTTGGGGCACAGGCGTCACTCCCATTTCCGTGAGACAAGACATTACCAGAGCTACCACCGGATCCTGTTCGGTGTAGGCATAATTTTGATGCTGGAGCTCATAGCCAATCCGGCAGGAAGCCTTTGTCTTTGCAATGTTCCCTCTGCAATACTCTTCCAGGTAATCGAGATGGGCCATCAGCTTTTCATAATTATGGCTGCGCGCTTCGATGCGAATCGATACCTTGTCACACACGGTCCCCGGCTCCTCCAGGCCGCCGTGAAACACACCGATATTGGAGGTGGTTTCCTCATCCAGCCTGCCGTCGCGAATCCCCGCAAGCATGTTGGCGGCCGCCACAATCGCGTTGACTCCCCGCTCCGGCGCATTTCCCGCATGGGCACTTTTCCCGATCACCTCAATTTCCATCATAGCCTTGTATGGACGCATGGTCTCGATGACGCCGAAGGGCGCCGAGCTGTCGAACACATATCCCATGACAGCTTTTAACCGCTCCTTTTCCATCAGGCGCGCCCCCAGAATCCCCTTCTCCTCACAGACGCTGAGCACCACCTCTATGGGGCTGTGACGTTTCCCGCCCTCTTTCACCCGTCTGAGTCCGTCCAAAATCGCCGCCAGTCCGGAGACATTGTCTGCCCCCAGAATGGTGGTTCCGTCGGAGCAGATATACTCCCCCTCAAACACCGGCCGGACATCATATCCCCGGTCTACCCGGTCCATATGGGCAGACAGCAGAAGAGGTCTTCCTCCTTCTCCCGCCAAGTGCGCAATCAGGTTTCCGGTATTTCCCCCTACCTTTTTTGCCGTGTCATCCTCATAGACGTCAAATCCCAATTCTTCCAAATGCTTTGTCATATAATCGGCAATTTTCCGCTCATCCCTCGATGCCGCCCCGAGCCGCACCAGTTCCAGAAAATCCTCTACAATCCTCTCCATCTTATGTTTCCTCCGTTTTCCCATGACATGACTAATCTTTGCAGCAATGACAGGCGGCAAAATGTCCGGTTTCATATTCTGTATATTCCGGCTCCGCTTTCGTGCAGAGCTCTGTTTTATACCGGCAGCGTCCGGCAAAGCGGCATCCCGGCTTCGGATCAATGGGGCTCGCCACATCCCCCTCCAAAAGAATCTGATTTCGCTCCAGATCAATTCTGGGAAGGGGAATAGCAGACAGCAGGGCTTTCGTATAGGGATGCAGCGGATTCTTAAAAATCGACTGATAATCCCCGTACTCCACGATCTGTCCCAGATACATCACCGCAATGTGATCGCTGATATGCTTTACCACACTTAAATCGTGGGAGATAAACAGGTAGGTTAACCCCATCTCTTCCTGGCGTCTTTGCAGGAGATTTAACACCTGCGCCTGTATGGAGACATCCAAGGCCGAAACCGGCTCGTCAAGGACAATGAATTTGGGATTCAGCGCGAGGGCTCTGGCAATCCCCACCCGCTGTCTTCTCCCACCGTCCAGCTCATGGGGATAGGCATTGATATATCGTTTGGAGAGCCCCGCCAGCTCCATCAGCTCATAGACCCGCTCCGCCAGCTCCTGCTTGGTTTTGCATACTCGCTTCACCCGAAGAGGCTCCTCGATAATCTCAAACACGGCCTTTCTGGGATCAATGGAAGAATAGGGATCCTGAAAAATAATCTGCATATCCTTTCGTTTTTCCCGCATCTGTGCCTTAGAGAGCTTACAGATATCTGTCCCGTCAAACAAAATCTCCCCGGAGGTCGCTTCCAACAGGCGGAGAATCACCCTCCCCGTCGTCGACTTTCCGCAGCCCGACTCCCCCACCAACCCCAGGGTCTCCCCCCGGCCGATGCGAAAGCTCACATCATCCACCGCATGGAGCATTCCCTTTGAAGTGGGAAAATATTTTTTTAAATGTCTCGCCTCAAGAATCGTTTCCTGCATACCCGCTCTCCCTTCCTCCATCCTCATCCCTCTTTATAAGGAAGAAAACATCTCACAAAATGTCCCGGCTCGATCTCCTTTTGATCCGGCATCCCGTTTTTACAGCAATCCATCGCCTCCGGGCATCGCTCACAAAAGGCACAGCCCTCCGGAAGATTTCCCGGATCCGGCATCAGGCCGTCGATGGGAATCAGTCGGTTGTCATCTCTCATAATGTCCGGAATACAATTAAAAAGTCCCTTTGTATATGGATGAAACCGATTCAGGAAAATCTGTTCTTTGGTCCCGTATTCTACAATGGTTCCCGCATAGATAATGGCCACATAATCACAGATATCCGCCACAATGCCCAGATCATGGGTAATCATCAGCAATGAGGTCCGATACTTTTCCTGCAGCTCCTTCATCAGCGCAAGGACCTGGGCCTGAATGGTCACATCCAGGGCGGTCGTCGGCTCATCCGCGATTAAAATCTCCGGATTACAGGCCAGCGCGATGGCGATTACCACCCGCTGTTTCATCCCGCCGGAAAACTGATGAGGATAATCCTTACTTCTGCTCCGCTCAATTCCCACTAGCTCCAGCATATCACCGGCCAGCCGGTATGCCTCCTTCTTGCTTTTCGCCTGGTGGAGCATAATCACCTCCGCGATCTGATCCCCCACGGTCAAAACCGGGTTGAGAGAGGTCATGGGATCCTGAAAAATCATCGAAATTTTGTTTCCGCGGATTTTTCGCATCTCTTTTTCCGTCAGCGCCAAAAGGTTCGTCCCGTCCACCAAGATCTCTCCGCTCTGGATTTTGGCCGGCGGATCCGGCAGAATTCTCAAAACGCTCTTGGCCGTTGTCGTCTTCCCCGCGCCGGTCTCTCCCACCAGCCCCAGAGTTTCCCCATGGCCCAGGCTTAAGTTTAAGCCGTTCACCGCACAGATCACCGCCTCGTCCGTCACATACTGCACCACCAGATCCTTAATCTCCAGCAAGTTTCTCTTTTCTTCCACCAGTCTTCCCCCTCCCGTCTCAAGTTTTCAGCTTCGGATCCAAGGCATCCCTGAGTCCGTCCCCCAGCATATTGAGGGCAAAGGCCGTAATCATGATGGCAAGCCCCGGCCACACGGTCAGATGGGGAAACTCCCGCAGGAAATCCTTGCCCTTCGACAGCATTGCCCCCCATTCTGCCGTGGGCGGGCTGATCCCCACACCGATGAAGCTTAAGCTGGAACAGATTAAAATAGCCGCCCCCACCCTGGTCGTCACCTGCACAATTAAGGGTGCCAGGCAATTGGGAATGATATGGCTTTTGATGATATACCAGTCTGTGGCGCCGACGGAGCGGGAAGCCTCAATGTATTCCTGTCCTTGGATGGACAATACCGCGCTCCGCATCAGCCGAACATAGTGGGGCACATTGGAGATTGCCACGGCCAGCATCATATTGAAAGCTCCCGCCCCCAAAACAGCGGCCACCACGATCGCCAAAAGCATGTTGGGAATTGCCAGCAGAATATCCATCACACGCATAATAATGGTCTCCACCTTCTTCCCGTAATAGCCCGCAATCGCCCCCAAGATCGTGCCGGTGACACAGGCGAAAGCCGTCGCCAAAAAGGCGATGAAAATAGACAAGCGCGCTCCGTAGCAGACGCGGGTCAAAATGTCTCTTCCAAATTCATCTGTTCCCATCAAGTGGCTCCAAGAAGAAGTCTGTAACGCCTCCGACGGACTCTGTTTATAAGGATCATAAGGCAAAAAGTTTGCAAAGGCAGCCACCAAAATCAAAATTACAAGGATCACCAGGCCCACCACCGCCCGCCGGTTCTTTTTGAATCTTCGCCAAACCTCCGGCAGGGTGGAGCGTTTTTTATAGGACGGCTGGCCCTGTTTGTTCTCTGTCATATTCCCGTCCCCCTATTTCGTATACTGAGATTTCACTCTCGGATCCACAAACGCATAGATCAGATCCACAATCAGATTGATAAAGCAAAATACAATCGCAATGCAGAGTACCCCTCCCTGCACCACCGGATAATTTCTCGCCTTGATCGCTTCAATGAGCAGCTTGCCGAGGCCGGAAATGGAAAAAATGGATTCCGTGACAATGGAGCCCCCAAGAAGCATGCCAAAGCTCAAGCCGATGGTGGCAATCACCGGCAGCAGTGCATTTCTCAGCGCGTGATGCATCACAATCTTCCACTCACTCTGCCCCTTTGCCCTGGCCGTCACAATATAGTCGGAGCGGATCACCTCCAGCATACTGGAGCGCGTCATACGTGCAATACTTGCGATATTCGAGGCAGAAATCGTCAAGGTCGGAAGAATGAGCTGCGCCATACTGCCAAGCCCCGAGGATGGCAGCCACTTAAGCCTCAGAGAAAACAGCAGGATCAGAAGCAGTCCCAGCCAAAAGGTTGGCATGGATATTAAGACAATCAACACGGACATGGAGAGATTGTCCACCCAGGAATACTGCCTGACCGCAGAAATAATCCCAATGGAAATTCCCACAAAGGCAGAAAACAAAATAGACACACTGGCCAAAACCAAAGTATTGGGATAGGCCGCCTTGATCATATCCAGCACCGGAAGCTTTGTAGTATAACTGATCCCTAAGTCCCCATGAAGCAAAAAATCCTTCAAAAATTTTCCGAAGCGAACCAGATATGGCTGATCCAACCCCAGCTCCGTCTCCAGCTCGGCAATCGCCTCCTCACTGGCCCCGTCCCCCATCATATAGGCCGCAGGACTGCCCGGCGTCAGGTAAAGCATGGAGAAGATCAGCCAGATCACGCCGATCATAATCGGAATCATCAGAAGCAGACGTTTGAATATATATTTTGCCATGAAATCCCTCCCCTCAAAACTCAGGCCGGAAAAGTTCTCCGGCCTGAAGCTTTTCCCCTCACGCTTATTTGACAGAAACCGTACTGTAGCGCTGATACATATCCGGACGGATCACAATGCCCGTCACATTTTTATTGGCCGCCAAGGTCACCAGGGGAGCCGTCACCGGCAAAATCACCGCGTCCTCCCATATGATCTCCTGAAGCTCGCTGTATTTGCCTTCCTGTTCTTCCCAAGTCGGAAGTCCTCTGGCCTCCATGAGAAGCTTGTCCACCTGGTCATTGGCATAGGCAGAATAATTTCCCCCGCTGGCCAGATTTTCCGAATAGAAGAGCCGGAACAGAGTCGTGTCCGCATGGGCCATCACATTGTTATAGCCGCCCACGCAAGTGTCCAATCCCTCCAAGGTATTGAGCGCACTCATAAAAGAGGACTGCTCCAACTGCTTGACTTCCACGTTGATGCCGATCTCTCCCCAATAGGCCTGCAGCATCTCCGCGATACGGGTACGGCTGACATCCTCGTTGACCACGATATTGCAGGAAAAGCCGTCCGGATATGCGGATTTCGCCATATATTCCTTTGCCAGCTCCACATCATAGGTATACGGTTCCAGATCCTCTCTGGCTCCGAGAATCGTCTCCGGCAATACGGTCTTCGAAGGACTGGTGAGGCCCTGATAGACGATATCCACAATGGCCTGTGTGTCCGCCGCGTGCAGCATAGCTTTTCTCACGTTGATATCCTGAAACCACTCTCTCTGCTCATTCATCGCCACGTAGATGAGCTGATAGCCAGGCGTCTCATACAGTTCAAGCTCATTGTTTTCTCTCACCAGCTCCAGATCACTGTTGGATAAGTCCAGAGCAATGTCAACGCCTCCGCTTTCCAGTTCAATCAATCTGCTGGATGCCTCCGTAATAAAACGGAATACCAGGTGTTCTGTTTTAGCCGCCTCCCCGTGATAATCCGAAAACCGCTTTAAAACCAGCTTGTCCCCCGTATCCCAACTCTCCAGGCAGTAGGGCCCTGTTCCAACTGGCTCTCTTGCAAATCCGTCGCCCATCTCCTGATAGACCTTTTCACTCACAATCGCATTGGCCGGCGTCGCCAGCGCATTGAAAATAGGCGAGAAGGGCATGGTGGTCTTCATGGTAAAAGTATAATTATCCTCGATCTCGAACCCATTCGGGTCAATCATACCGGAGTACTGTGTAATCAGAGAGCTCTCCGCCGCACTCTTTAACGAAAACACTGCATCGTTAGCCTTTAGCTCATCGCCATTGTGAAACTTTACTCCCTTTTTTAACGTAATCCGAAGAGTTATATCATCCACGAACTCATAGCTCTCCGCCAACAGATTGGAAATCGTACCGTCCACGTCCATCTCAAACAAGGATTCTAACATCTGTACCCTCACGGCCGAAGAGGTCTGATCATTGATGTTATAGGGATCCAAAGAGGGAGGTTCATTTTTCAGGGCAATTGTGAGCGTATCCTTTGCCGCACCCTCCACATCCTTTGCGGGCTCTTCCGTTCCTGCCGCCGCTTTTGTCTCCTCTCCTTTTTCCTTCTCTGTCTCCCCCGAGCTCCCACAGCCTGCCAAAATAATACTTATGGCAAGCAGCCATGCAATCCACGCTACTCTCTTTTTTCTCACATGTTCCATAAGATCCTCCTTTTTTATTGTGAGAACTTTTCGTCTTAATCCTCACATTTAATGAATTTGATGGTTAAATTTTACATTATTTTGCTAATTTTGGCAAATATTAAATATGAATTTACATATAACACGAACATTATATGAAAATCTTCTATATAAGCAGGAAATTTTATACAGCAATGGATTTACGCTTGACTTTTCGCACACCAATTTCTATAATGTATATGATTCGACTGACTTGTACTTCTCATTTGTCTCGGAGGACCGGCATGGAAATTCTACAGCTCAAATATTTCGACGCGATTGTCCGATATGGCAGTGTCACAAAAGCAGCCGAAAAGCTCCATATTTCCCAACCGGCTGTCAGCCAAAGCATTGCGCGCCTGGAAAAGGAACTGACCGTTCCTCTGTTCGCCCGCCATGGGAAACGCTTAAAACTGACCAACTATGGAACACTCTTATACAACCGCCTCCCCTCCATCCTCGGTGCCATCGAAAAGACCAAGCTCGACCTGATCGATATGAGCCAGCACGCGAACCTTCGGGTCTGCCTGAACTTAAATTCCGGTTCTCATTTAATTCCTGACATCATCAAAAGCTTCCATATGGAGCATCCCAACGTAAAATTTGAACTGCTGCAAAACACCACAGCGGCTCATTATGATATCCTGATTTCCTCCCTTCCGGAAATCCCCTCTGATTTTAAGGACATCGTTCTCCTTGAGGAAGAAATTTTACTGGTTGTCCCCCAGAGCTTCCTCACAACGACAGAGAATTCCGTGGCTCTCTCCGAATTTTCCACCTCGGAATTCATCAGCCTAAGCCGCGGCACGGTTTTTCGTTCGATTATGGATTTTTATTGCAGAAAAGCAGGTTTTTCCCCCTTTATTGTCTACGAGAGCAACACGCCCTCCACCGTGCGCAGTCTCGTCAGCGCAGGTCTCGGTGTCAGCTTCTGGCCCAGACTCACCTGGGGCTTTTTCTCCGACAATAATCCGGTAAAAACCTTACATATAAAAGATGTGAATTGCCGCCGTACCCTGTACTGTTCCGTTCCGCCGGAATCAAAAAACTCTGAGGCTACGCAGCTTTTTAAAGATTTTCTTATTCAATACACAGAAACGTTACAGCGCTCTGTTCACTTGTGACGTGTTTATAGTTGAGAACCATTTCTCTGCTCTTCGTTCATGTCCACGGAAGTTCTTATATTTCGTGTCTACTAATTAAGCTCAGCTACCATCCAAAATTCTGATCTCTTATCACCTAACGAGAGCCCCTTCTCTCTCACTTATGATACGGCTCTCCATAACATACCTAAGTGCGAAAAGTATCCCTGTATATTCTGTCAAACAAGGCAGAACACTTGAAATGCTCTGCCTTGTCATACTCCTGCTCTTAGATAATGTGATATTCCCTGTCCTTTTCCACATTCATAAATATAGCCTTTGTTTAGCTTTTTGTAATGCTGACCTGCATCTACAAGCTGCAGATCAATCATGCCCTGATAATATCTGCCACTGAGTAAAATTCTTCTTTTGCCAGGGTGCGGTTAGAGTAAAGAGCGGGAAAAGCGTGTCGCAGATGCAATCATCCTTTTATCGACAACAACCCGGCGCAGAATGAAAACTTTTCATATTTCGCCTGTGGGATAAATTCCGTCAATTCATCTAATGCAAAATAGAATTCCTCATCATCCCATTCCTCGCCTATCAATGCTTTTTGCCGCTCCAACTCTGTACGCGTTTCAAACATTACGTCTCCAATATACAGACATCCCCCATCGTGTAATAAAGGCAAAATCTTTTTAATAAAGTGAATCTTTTGCCCATCTGACAGATGATGCAGAGAATACGTGGCTATAATTGCATCATATCTATTATGTTCTAATTCATCCACAAGTCCATTTGAAAAATCTCCCTGAAACAACTCTGCCTTCGGCATCTTTTTCTTTGCCAGCTCAATCATTCTTTCAGAGAAATCCTGTCCCCAAATATGACAACCTCTCTCATACAGTTTTGCAGTTAGGGCAGCAGTACCAAATCCAATATCTAGAACAGTATTACTTTTACTTGTCAGCACTCTGTTGTAAATTACATTTAATATCTGCTTATATCCTGCAAACGGATAGGTTCCATCCTTGTCCGACATACCCACACTTTTGTCATATCCGTCCGCCCACAAATCAAACCCTTTGCTATTAAGCATCTTATTCTCTCATCTCCTAATTGCGGCTACACTCCAAATCCAGATATCCTTTATTTCTGCTTGCGATATAACAACTGCCCATAATCTCAAACGAATAAATCTATCAGAGACAGTACAAAATCAGCCTCCTCTCATCCATTTTCTGGCAATATTTGACTTTTCGTCCTCATTTATGATACGGCTCCCCCGCCCGTATCTTAAAGCTCCGGTAAAGCTGTTCCAGGAGGATCACCCGCATCAGCTGATGGGGAAAAGTCATCTTGGAAAAACTTAAAGTTTCGTCGGCCCGTCTCAGCACGCCGTCGGAAAGCCCCAGGGAGCCGCCGATCACAAAGGCGAGATGGCTTTCCCCGTATAGTCCCAAAGCAGAAAGATGCTCCGAAAGTTCTTCGGAGCTTAACATCTTTCCGTCTATGGCAAGGGCGATCACGTACATGCCGTCCCTTACGTGGGCGAGCAGCCGCTCCCCCTCCTTCTCCTTGATCCGCCGGACGGCTGCCTCCCCGGCCCCGTCCGGCGTCTTCTCATCCGGGACTTCGACGATCTCCAGCTTACAGTAGCGGGAGAGACGCTTCGCATACTCTCCGACGGCCTGCATATAAAACGTTTCCTTTACCTTCCCCACCGCCAGAACCGTGATCCGCATGTGCCCTCTCCCCCTCGTTCCTCATATCTGCGTCCCGCATCTCTCTCACTCTTTATCCCTCACGCTCCCGTGAAGCTCCTGCAGGGATTTCACCTGGCCGTTCCCGTGCTCCTTCACGAAGCGGATGCCGCCGATCATCGCCTTGGCCGCCGCCATGGTCGTCGCATAGGGCACCTTCTTCTTGATAGCCGCCTTCCTTAAATAGCTGTCGTCCATCTTCCGCTCCTTCTCCACCGGCGTGTTGACGATCACGTCAATCTTCCCGTTGGTGATCAGGTCGTACATGTTGGGACGGCCCTCCTGCAGCTTGTTGATCATCTCCGCCTCCAGCCCGTTTTCCCTGAGAAGCTTGCAGGTATTCCTGGAGGCGATGATCTTGAAGCCGGCGGCGGCAAATTCCTTCGCCACCTCCACGGCCTCCGGTTTGTCCTTGTCGCTGACGCTGATTAAGACGGTCCCCTCCAGGGGAAGCCTGGTCTGGGACGCCTCCTGGGTCTTGTAGAAGGCCTCGCCCCAGGACTCGGAAAGCCCCAGGACCTCGCCGGTGGAACGCATCTCCGGCCCCAGGACCGGATCCACCTCCTGGAACATGTTGAAGGGGAACACGGCCTCCTTCACCCCATAATAGGGGATCTCCTGCTCCTTAAGGGCGGGCACCGGCGAAGGTCTGCCGGTCAGCTCCCCGGTCACGATGTCGATGGCCAGAGGCACCATGCGGATGTTGCAGACCTTGGACACCAGGGGCACCGTCCGGGAGGCCCTGGGATTGGCCTCCAGCACGTAGACCTTACCGTTCTCAATGGCGTACTGCATGTTCATCAGACCCCGGACATGCATCTCCTCCGCAATCTTCCTCGTATATTCTTTGATAGTCTTCACATTCTCCTCCGACAGATGCCTGGAGGGAATGATGCAGGCCGAATCGCCGGAGTGGACACCGGCCAGCTCGATGTGCTCCATGACCGCCGGCACGAAGGCGTGGGTGCCGTCGCTGATGGCATCCGCCTCGCACTCGGTGGCGTGGACCAGGAACCGGTCGATGAGGATGGGACGATCCGGCGTCACGCCCACGGCCGCCTCCATATAGCCCGTCATGCTCTCCGCATCGTAGACCACCTCCATGCCACGGCCGCCCAGCACGTAGGAGGGGCGCACCATCACCGGATAGCTAATCCGGTCCGCAATCTCCAGGGCCTCCTCCACGTTAACCGCCATGCCCGCCTCCGGCATGGGGATCTCCAGCTTGTCCATCATGGCCCGAAACTGATCCCGGTCCTCGGCCAGGTCGATGACCGCCGGGGCCGTCCCCAGGATCTTCACGCCGTTCTTCTCCAGATCCGCCGCCAGGTTGAGGGGCGTCTGTCCACCGAACTGGGCGATGACGCCCACCGGCCGTTCCTTCTTATAAATACTCAGCACGTCCTCCAGGGTCAGCGGCTCAAAATACAGCTTGTCGGAGGTATCGTAGTCCGTGGAAACCGTCTCCGGGTTGCAGTTGACAATGATGGTCTCAAAGCCCAGCTTCTTAAGGGCCAGGGACGCATGGACGCAGCAGTAGTCGAACTCGATGCCCTGTCCGATCCGGTTGGGACCACCTCCCAGGATCATGACCTTGGGCCGGTCGCTGCGAATGGGATTTTTGTCCTCACCGTTGTAGGTGGAATAGTAGTAAGCGCTGTCCTCGGTGCCGCTCACATGGACGCCCTCCCAGTTTTCTTCCACTCCCAGAAAAATCCGCCGCTCCCTGACATCCGCCTCCGACACGCCAAGGATCTGGCTCAGATACTTATCGGAAAATCCGTCCCTCTTCGCCTGGATCAGCGCCTCGTCCGAGGGCAGGCCGCCCTTAAAATCAAGGAGCGCCTCCTCTTCCTCCACCAGCTCCTTCATCTGCTCGATGAAATAATGCTTCACCTTCGTGATCTCATGGATCTCCTCGACCGCTGCCCCTTTTCGTAGCGCCTCATACATGGCGAAATACCGCTCGCTGGAAGGTGTCGCAAGAAGCCGCAAAAGCTCGTCCTTCGTCCTCTTGTCAAAATCCTTGCAGTGGCCCAGCCCGTACCGGCCCGTCTCCAGGCTACGGATGGCCTTTTGGAAAGCTTCTTTATAAGTTTTCCCGATGCTCATGACCTCGCCCACGGCCCGCATCTGCGTCCCCAGCTTATCCTCCACGCCCTTGAATTTCTCAAAGGCCCAGCGGGCAAACTTGAGCACGATGTAGTCCCCGTCCGGAACGTATTTGTCCAGAGTCCCGTACTTGCCGCAGGGGATATCCGCCAGGGTCAGGCCGGCCGCCAGCATGGCCGACACGAAGGCGATGGGGAAGCCGGTAGCCTTGGAAGCCAGCGCCGAAGAGCGGGAAGTCCTGGGATTGATCTCGATGATGATGTCCCGGTCCGTCTTCGGGTCATGGGCCCACTGGACGTTGGTCCCGCCGATGACTTCAATGGACTCCACGATCCGGTAGGATTTCTCCTGGAGACGCTTTTGCACTTCCTCCGAAATGGTCAGCATGGGGGCGGCGCAGAAGGAATCTCCCGTGTGGACACCCATGGGATCGATATTCTCGATGAAGCAGACGGTGATCATATTGTTATCCGCATCCCGGACCACCTCCAGTTCCAGTTCCTCCCAGCCCATGACGGATTCTTCCACCAGGACCTGTCCCACCAGGCTGGCCTGCAGACCCCTGGCACAAACCGTCTTTAACTCCTCCACATTGTAGACCAGGCCGCCTCCTGCGCCGCCCATGGTGTAGGCCGGCCGGAGCACCACGGGATAGCCCAGCTTGTCGGCAATGGCCAGGGCCTCGTCCACCGAGTAGGCCACCTCGCTCCTCGCCATCTCGATGCCCAGCTTCTCCATGGCGTGCTTGAATTCGATCCGGTCCTCGCCCCGCTCGATGGCATCCACCTGGACGCCGATCACCTTCACGTCGTACCGGTCCAGAACGCCCGCCTTAAAAAGCTCCGAACAAAGATTTAAACCCGACTGGCCCCCCAGGTTGGGCAGCAGCGCATCCGGCCTTTCTTTTGCGATGATCTGCTCCAGCCGCTCCACGTTGAGCGGCTCGATATATGTGACATCCGCGATCTCCGGGTCCGTCATGATCGTGGCCGGGTTGGAGTTCACCAGCACGATCTCATAGCCCAATTTCCTTAAAGCTTTGCACGCCTGCGTGCCCGAATAGTCAAATTCACAGGCCTGTCCGATGATGATGGGGCCCGAACCGATGATCAATACCTTGTGGATATCTTTTCTCTGAGACATATCTTTCCCCCTGTTGTTTTTCGCTTTCCTGTTGTCGTCTTTTCATAGTGAACGACAAAAATTTTTGTCATCCACTGCGCCGATTTTTGCTGCGCCAAAGCGCAGTATCCTCCTCACAAAAATCGTACACATCCCCCGGAGGGACTATCCTCAAAGACAAATTATTTTGTCATTGAAGATAAGTTTTTATCCCTACCATTATACATAAAACCAGCAGCGGGTGCAACCCAAAAGTGGAAGCTGAGAAAAGGACTGTCCGTGGATCTCCAGATCAACAGGCAGTCCTTTTTCCCTGCGGCGGTTTCCTCCTCCGCAGGATCTCATGTCTTATCCTCTTTCTTTTTCTTCCTTCCGTAATCCAGCCCGTATTCCGCCATTTTCCGGTACAAAGTGGCTCTCCCGATTCCGAGAAGTCTTGCGATCTCCACCTTGCTATATCCCGCCTTCAAAAGCCCAGCGATCCGCTCCCGCTCCAGGTCGGAGATGGCCGAGACTCCCTCCTCCTTAAAACGCCGAATTCCCATGGCGGCCAGATCCTTGTCCGTGACCGTCCCCTCGCCCTCTCGGACGATCTTTTCCAGAACCTTGTCCACCTCGTTGGGATCCTCCCCCCAATCCTTGTTCAGAAGCCACTGCCTGGCAGACTTGCTCAAAGTAACCGATTCCTTCTCATATCTGGAACGGTAAAAAGCAGCTCCCAAATCCAGCGCCGCCGCCAGCCTCAATCTGTCCCCGTAAAAAGAATCCAGAAGGAGCCTGTTCTTTTCCAGGTGGTAATACAGCTTTTCCAGAAAAAATCCCTCCGCGGCCAGAGTCTTCAAGTCTTTCGTGGTCGTAAAGATCAGACGCGCGCCGGCTCCGGACCCGTCCGTCCCCCCAAAACCGGCACATCCCGTTTTCATAAATTCCATCAGGCGCTCCTGGAGATAAAAGGGAAGATTTTCCACGTCATAAAAAACCAGTGTCCCGCCCCTGGCCCTCTGGAGCTCCCCGAAGCTGCTGAACAGAAACTGTTCAAAAAACTCCCGGTAAAGATTGTTGCAGTAGACCGGCACGATCCCCATGCCGCTCCGGTCTGAATAATTGCAGACCGCCTTGGCCGCCATCTCATTGACACACCGCTCCGGACCGCAGATCAAGACCGGGAGAAGCGAGGATGCCAGCGCCTTGGCCCGATCCGCCGTCTCCTCCGCGAAAAGCCAATCCCGACACCATTCCAGCGTGACCAGTGAACCGCTCCCCGCCT
>CAJUOF010000210.1 GCA_910587905.1 uncultured Lachnospiraceae bacterium | reverse complement strand
GCAGGAGGGGTATGATGTGGTGTGGTCGGACACCAGAAAGCACATTACCTTCATCACGCCGGAGGGTCGGAAGTGCCGGGACAGCAGCCTGCATGATGAAACTTTCCTAAAGCAGGTTTGTCTGTCTAAACAGAGGCGACTGGGGACCGACCACGGCGCAGATGGGAACCTGCTTGATCGAATGATATTCGATGTCGTGCTTTCGGAATAAGCCTTTGGCAGAACGGACATAGGGCGAGGCAATGCTAAGAATGGCAAAGTCAAAGCGGCAGGCCGCCACCTGGCGGACCAGAGTATCTAAATCCACGTAATTCGTGAGGACAAAGTTGAGAGGGCTTCCCTGGTAACGCTTGATCACCGGGAGTGGGACGGAAGAGAGCTGGTGGGAGTTTAGGGAAGCCACCCGGAGCAAAAGTCCCGGAGCCTTTTCGCTGCCGGCCTTGATTTTTTGCAGGCAGAGGCATTCCTGCCGGATGATCTGGCAGTGGATCAAAAGCTCCTTTCCCTCCGGAGTCAAAATGGCGCCGGAGCTTTTTCTCTTGAAGATTTCGAATCCCATCTCATCCTCCAGTTTTTTGATGGAACTGCTTAAATTTGGCTGAGAAATAAACAGGTTTCTCGAAGCCTGGCTGAAAGAACCCGTCTCGGCAATCTCGATCACATAAGAAATCTGTTCCAGCTTCATGGCGGACCTCTCTTATCTCTGGGGTTGATGTTCCTTTTCTATGATATAAAAATTCATAAAAATTATATATTTCCATGGTTTTTCTGTCAAGTGCTATAATCAGGGAAAAACAGACAGAATTTTGTCTGAGACAGGAGAGGATGGGGATTTATGAAGGCTTTGATCGAGACTTTGCTGCATTCTGCGCCCATGGAGGAGGCATTTCGGTATCTGGAAGTGGATGATGGGCATACCTTGGAACAGCAGTTGGAGCTGGTGCAGATTCCGGCTTATTCCAACCAGGAGGAAGAACGGGCAAAAAGGTTTCAGGAGATGATCGAAGAGATCGGGTATGAAACGAGGATGGATGAGGCAGGGAATGTCTTCACCTGGATACCCGGAAGCGGGGAAGGCCCGACGGTGTATCTTTCTGCTCACATGGACACGGTGTTTCCGCCAGAGACGTCGTTAGAAATCAAACGGGAGGGGAACAGGATCTGCGTACCGGGGATTGCGGACGACACCAGAGGGATGGCAGAGATTTTGACTATGCTCCGGGCCATCAAGAAAGTGGGGCTTAAGCCGGTGGGGAATTTGATCATCGGCGGGGATGTAGGAGAGGAAGCGCTGGGAAATTTAAAGGGCGTGAAGCATTTTTTCGGAAAGCATGCGGACGAGATCGACGGCTTTGTGAGCTTAGATGCAGTGGGCTGCCTGATCTGCTACGGCGGCACGGGGAGTCATCGCTACAAAGTTACGTTCCGGGGGCCGGGAGGCCATTCCTACAATGCCTTCGGTGTGGTCAACCCGATCCATGCCATGGGACGGGCCATCAGCTATCTTGCGGAAATCCGCACGCCAAAAGACCCGAAAACGACCTTTTCCGTGGGCGTGGTGGAGGGAGGAACCTCTGTCAATGCCATTGCTTCGGAATGTAGTATGCAGGTGGACATGCGGGCCGACGGGGTGGCGGAGCTTGAAGAGATGGATGCGAAATTCCATGAATGTTTAAAGCGGGCTGTGGAGGACGAGAATGCTCGCTGGGTGCAGGAGCGGACCTATGAACAGTCGGGGATCGTCCGATTTGACCGGGAAGCACGCATTGAACTAGAGATCACGCCCATTGGGGATAGGCCCGTGGGAAGCCAGCCGGAGGACTGTGAGATTGTGAATATCTGGGCGGGTGCCTACCGTCTGATGGGAGAGGAACCGGTCTACATGTCAAACGGGAGTACCGACGCCAATGTTCCCATCAGCCTGGGGATTCCGGCTGTCTGTATCTGCGGGGGCGGCACGGCGG
>CAJUOF010000209.1 GCA_910587905.1 uncultured Lachnospiraceae bacterium | reverse complement strand
TTTTCTTCCTTCTGGAGTCCGAAGTAGCCCACCTGCTTGTCAGCGCCAATATCCAGCGTGCGGATGACCACCCTCCTGCCTTCCATGGCCGTGGCCGCTTCCTTGTATGCCTGGAACTGGTCTTCCTCGGAAGGATAGTCGTCAGAAGCAAGGTACAAAAACTCCGAGCGGAACAGCCCGATCCCCCGTCCGTCATTGGACAGGACAGCCGCAATATCCTCCGGGGAGCCGATGTTGCAGTAGACCATGATCTTCCTGCCGTCCAAGGTCACATCTTCCTGCCCTTTCATGGTCTGCATCAGTTCCTTCATTTCCTGCTGTTTCTCATATTTCGACTGGAAGGCCGCCAGCGTGATCTCGTCCGGCTCGACCGCCACCTGTCCGGTCTCCCCGTCAATGTAGGCCGTCCGCCCGCCGAGCTCCGGCTTCAGTGCATCCCCCAGCCCCACAATGGCCGGGATACCCATCGTGCGGGCCAGAATGGCCGTATGGCTGTTGCCCGAGCCTCCCTGCGTGATAAAACCGAGGATTTTACTTTTGTCAAGCTGGATCGTCTCAGACGGCGCCAGATCGTCGGCGGCCAGTATCACCGGCACTTCCGAATCAATGCCCCCCTCGACAATCCCCATCAGGTTATTGAGGATGCGCCGGGTCACGTCTTTGATGTCCGCGGCCCTCGCCTGCATATAAGCGTCGTCCATTGCGGCGAGCATGGCCGCAAATTTCTCACCGGCAATTTCCACCGCCCGTTCCGCGGTACAGGATTCCTCCTCCAGCGTGTCCATCATGCAGTCCACATAATCCTCGTCCTCCACAAACATGGCGTGAGTCTCGAAGAGAAGCGCCGTCTCCTCCCCCGTCTCCTGCCGTGCCTTTTCAGCCAGGGCGTTTAACTGGGCCATGGACTTTTCCTGGGCGGCCTGAATGCGTTCTTTTTCCGTCTCGACATCGGCTGCGGCGGCATCCGTAATGGTGATCCCCAGACGCCGGAAGAAATAGACCGGGCCGTTCACAATCCCCTTCGAGACCCCTTTTCCCTGTATTAAGATCATATGTCCCTCCTTGCGCCGCCTACAGATTCTCTTTGAAGAACTGCTCCATGGCGGCTGCATTGGCTTCTTCGTCCCCTCCCTCAATGGCGACGGAAACCGTGTCGCCCTGCTTGATGCCCAGCGCCATAAGAGCCATGAGTTTGGAGGCCGTGGCCGACTTGCCGTCCGCCGCGGTGATGGTGACCGTGCTGCCCAGAGTCTTCGCTTTCTTGGCCAGCAGGCCGGCCGGACGCGCGTGGATCCCTACGGGATCGTTGATGGTGTACTCAAATTTCTTCATGGTAATGCTTCCTTTCTTTGATATATTTTTTGATTTATTTAATGTAAAATTTACATTTCTCTTGGTTCAGTTTCTCTTGATTCCGTTTCCCTTGGTTCGCAGGAATGCGGGCATTCCTTTATATAGATCTGCCATGCCTGAAACTCATTTGCCGCCTCCGGAACCACGAACCCGAACTGCCTTAACGAAGCCCCGCTTATCACTTCGCCGGACGCAAATCCGTAGGGCAGCCGTTTTCCGGGATATTTTCCCATAAAATCCTCATTTAAGAAAAGCCGGTAATCCACCTCATCCTTCAATCCCTGCACCTTCACCCTGACCGGCACAGGATTCGCCTGCACGTGATGATAAACCGCGCTGACAAGCGCCTCCCTTCCGGACGGGTCCGCAATCTCCCATACCGTGCAGGTGCCCTCGAGGGGGCTGGATATCCTGTAATAATCGCCCCGCTGTATCAGGGCGTAATGCTTTTTAAACATCCTGATCTGTTCTTTTATCTCCGCCCTTTCATCCTCCGTCAGTTTACCGATATCCAGTTCATACCCAAAGGTGCCCGCCATCGCCATGCAGCCCCTCGTAGAAAGCGGCGTCACCCGCCCCGTCTGATGATTGGGGACCGTCGAGACATGGGTCCCCATCGCGGAAACCGGATATCCGAAGGACGCGCCATACTGGATGCTCAGTCTCTCAATGGCGTCCGTCGTGTCACTCCCCCAGATCTGCGGTATATAATAAAGCAGCCCGGCGTCAAACCGTCCCCCTCCGCCCCCGCAGCCCTCAAACAAGATTCCGGGGAACTTTTCTGTCAGTACTTCCAAGACCCTGTACAGCCCCAGCACATACCTGTGGGAAAATTCCCCCTGCCTGCCGCAATCCAGCAGCCCGCTGAATTTATCGCAGATTGCCCGGTTGCAGTCCCATTTCACATAAGAGACCGGTATCCCCCCAAGCAATTCGGAGAGCCGTTCTATGATGTGATCCTGCACGTCCCTTCTGGAGAAATCCAGAATCAGCTCCCCCCTGCTCAGGCAGGGCTTTCTGCCGGGGATTTTTACCGCCCAGTCCGGATGGCATCTGTACAGATCACTGTCTTCGGATATCCCTTCCGGCTCCAGCCAGATGCCAAACCGCATCCCTTCCGCCACAATGCGTTCCGCCAGTTCTTTTAAGGTACAGCCAAGCTTCTTTTCATTCGGAAACCAGTCGCCCAGGCCGGTGCTGTCGTCCTCTCTTTTCCCAAACCAGCCGTCATCCATCACAAACAATTCAATCCCCAGCTTTTTTGCTTCCCTCGCGATGGCGATCAGTTTTTCTCCGGTAAAGTCAAAATAGGTCGCTTCCCAGTTATTGATCAGGATCGGCCGCTGCCTGTCCTTCCATTCCCCCCGGCAGATATGCTCCCTGATTACCTTGTGGACATTCCGGCTCACCCTGCCCATGCCGCTCCCGCTGTACGTCATGATCACCTCGGGGAGCCAGAGCGCGTCTCCCCCGTGCAGGGTCCACGAAAAATTGTCCGGATGAATCCCGCAGATGAGTCTGGTCCTGTCAATCTGATCCTTCTCTGCCTCCATCAAAAACTCCCCGCTGTAGACAAAAGAAAAACCATAGCAATCTCCCATCGTCTCATTGGCCCCTCGATCACATAGAAGGACAAAAGGGTTATACTGGTGGCTGCTTGTCCCCCGGACACTTCCGACCGCCTGGATGCCATGATGGATTCCCGCCCGTTGGACGTTCATCTCCATGCCATGCCTTCCATAAAAAGAGACCCACTCAAAATCGCCGCATTCCCAGTCAAGGTTCATGCTGGCCGCTTTCTTTAAAACACGGTCTTCCGTCCCCTGATTTGTGATTTTGACGGCCCTGGTAATGACATCCGGCTCCTCCAGTATTCCATAATAAAGTTCAACCTCCAAAAAAGAATAGGGATCTTTCAGCCGGATGACCAGAGTTTCCGCCTCCCCCTCCCCGGCATACACCGCCGGAAGGCCCGGAATCCCATATTTTCCCTTCTGCACCCGGTATCCGGCATAGCGCAGCTCCGCCGCCTGGCTCCCGTCAGGATTCCGCACCCGCAGAGAAGTGATCCTGTAATCCCCCGTGCCAAAGCAGCTATATTCCTGCAACAGAGAATCCATGGAATACGTCCTGTCGCGCCTTCCCATTTCATAGGGATTGCCCGAAAACCCTCTGTCCGTCTGGTAGAATAAAAGAGATTTGTCACTGTCGTCCGTCTTTTCGCCATAATAGGTATGGAGCAGGACATCCTGTTCGTCCGCCTTCATCTGATAAGTGGAATTTCTGGTGTGTAATGTAAAAATCCTTTGCCGGTCTTCTATGATGATTGCCATAATCTCATTCTCCGTTCCTTTGCTCCAGATAATAGAAACCGTAAGCGGGGATTGGCAGATCCCGCAGCAGATGGGTTTCCCCCGTCAGCATATCCGTGAACTCCCCCGGGTCATAAACGAAAGTAACTGTTTTTTCCCACTCGGTAAAGTTAAAGACGCCTATGACCTTCTGCCCTTCGGCATAGCGCCCAATGGCCAGCAGGCCGTCGTCGCCGGTATCCAGGGTCCACACGTCCGCCTCGGTCCCAAAGGCCGGGGACGTCCCCCGCAGGGCGACCAGCGCATTCAGCCCGCAGAACACCCTTCCCTCCGGCGTTTCCAAGTCGTGCATGTGCTCCGCCCGTTCCCACCGCAGCCTGCCCCGGTGAAGATAACGGCTGTCGTCCGCTTTTTTCGGGTCGTCCTTATAACTGTAATCGTTCACCTGTGCCAGTTCATCCCCGCTGTACAGCATGGGAATCCCGGTCTGCATGAACATCATGGCGTGCAGGGTCAGGTCAAACCCCACCGCCCGTTCCATAGCCTCAGGGTTCTGCTCGAATCCCGCCTTTTCGATCCCGCAAAGGCTGGCCGTGGTGCCGCAGAGCCGGGCGTCCCCGCTGGAAGCGTCGTCGTTGTAAAGCTCCCCCCTGCTGGTGCTGTTGCCCGCAAAGCCCTGAAAAAAATCATTCAGATACCGCTTATGGAGCACTTCGTCCGTGCCGAAGTTCTCATGGAGCCACTTGTAATCCAGCCCCCAGCCAATGTCGTCATGGCAGCGGAGATAATTCAGGAACACGTACTTCTTCGGCAGGGCGTTCACCGCATCCAACTGCCTGCGCAGCAGACGGGTATCCCGGGTGGCCACGGTATGCCACGTGGTACACATGGTGGTCACGTTGTACAAAAGATGGCACTCCGGTTTTTCGATCGTGCCAAAGTAGGGCACCACCTTCACCGGCTCCATGACCACTTCCCCCAAGAGGATCACGCCCGGGCAGACAATCTCACCGATCATCCGCATCATCCGCACAATGGTGTGAACCTGCGGACGGTTGCGGCAGTCGGTCCCCAGTTCCTTCCATATATATGGCACGGCATCAATCCGGATCATATCCATGCCCCTGTTTGCGAGGAACAGAAAATTGTACATCATCTCGTTGAACACTCTGGGATTCCGATAGTTCAAATCCCACTGATAGGGATAAAAAGAAGTCATCACATAGTGCCCGCAGTCCTCCAGCCAGGTGAAATTCCCGGGGGCGGTGGTGGGGAATACCTGGGGCACGGTCTTCTCATATTCTGCCGGTATGGAAGGGTCGGCAAAAAAGAAATACCGGCTCATGTACTCCCCCTCCCCCCGGCGGGCCCTCCTTGCCCACTCATGGTCCTGGCTGGTATGGTTCATGACAAAGTCCATGCACAGGTTGATGCCCTTTTCATGGCAGAGGGCAGACAACTTCTCCAAATCCTCCATCGTCCCCAGATCGGGACGCACCTTGCGGAAATCCGCCACGGCATAGCCCCCGTCGCTGCGGCCGGGCACCGTATCCAGAAACGGCATCAGATGGATGAGGTTGACTCCCGTCTGCCGGATGTAGGACAGCTTTTCCCCCAGTCCCTTCAGATCCCCGGCAAAATTGTCAATATACATCATCATCCCCGTAATCGCGTTGGACTTGTACCACTCAGGGTCCGCTTCCCGTTCCAGATCCCGCTCCTTCAAGGCCGCCGGACGTTCGCCGGCAAATTCATACAGCTTCCGGCACAGCTCCGCAAACATGGATTCATTGTGGTAAAGCTCCATGTACAGCCACCGCAGCTCCTCCATATGGCGGTCCATGCGGCTTTGAAACTGAGCTTCTTCTCTCTTAACCATTCCTGCCACCCTCTTTCCTAAATCAAATGCAGTGCTTCAAAGGCGCGATAAAGGCCCTCCTCCCTCACGGAAGGGCAGATCATGTCGGCAGCCTTCTGCAAAGAAGGGCTTCCGTTCGCCATGCAGACGCCGATCTCTGCGGCCTGGAGCATCTCCAGATCATTCATGCTGTCCCCGACGGCAATCGTATCCTCCCTGGGAATGCCCAGGAATTCGCATAGCCGTTCCACTGCCTTCCCTTTGTTGAATGCTTTGCTGGCCAGTTCTCCATTCACAATGCCGCAGGCATCTTCGTCCTGGATGCAGAAGTCAAATTCATCCCGCAATACCTGCATGGGTTTTTTCAGGCGCTCCGCCCCCCTGCTCATGAACGCCATTCCATAGATCGGCTCGCCGTCGTATTCCGACATGGGACGGATGCCCAGTTCACCCTCAATCTGGACCCGCCACCGCAGCAGCTCGCTGTTTGCCTGGGACTGGGCATTTTCCGCCAGAAACTCCTTAAACCCCTCGTCGGTATAACTGTGGTTCCTCCCCCCTATGGTACGGTAAATGCCGCTCTCCTTAAAAACATCCAGCACCCGCGCCTGCTGCCCCGGAGACATCGGGCAGTCATAAACCACCCGGCCCCGATACTCAATATAGCCGCCGGCACTGGCGGCCAGGCCGTCAAAACCAAACTCCAACACCGGAAAAAGCATCCCGTAATTCCTCCCGGAACACAGTACCACTCTGTGGCCCCGTCCACGGGCCCGCCGTACCGCTTCCACCGCCGATGAAGGCGGGACATTTTTCCCCGGTTCCGTCAAGGTACCGTCAATATCCAAAAAAATCAATTACTGATTCACGATAACCTCCTTATCTATTTTAATGTTCTCGCTTTCATTTTGTCCATTATACTCTCCACAGGGGAAACTGTCAATCCGCCCCATCTCTTTCTCTGTTTTGGACAAAATTATACGGTCCGTTTTATATAAAATACCGAAAATCCTCTTTTTTTCCTTTATGGTATTGACTTTATCTTCCCTCACATGCTATCCTCGCTATATGAACACGTGTACATTTTGCATACAAATATGATACGTCAAAACAAACTAACAAGGAGGATGCTATGAATTACGATTATGCAAAAATAGCAAAAGAAGTCATTCAGGCCGTCGGTGGGCCGGAAAACATCAAGTCCGCCGCACATTGCGCCACCCGGCTGCGTCTTATCGTCGCAGACCGTTCACTGGCCGACGACGAAACAGTCGGCGAGATTGACGCCGTGAAAGGAACCTTCTTCACGGCCGGACAATATCAGATCATCTTCGGCACCGGCCATGTCAACCGCGTTTATGAGCAGATCACACGGCTCGGCATTGCCGAAACCACCGCAAGCGAGGCAAAAGAGGCAAAAATGGATGGCAAAAACCGGCTGCAAAAAGCCATCCGTACTTTTGGGGATGTGTTTGTCCCCGTCATCCCAGCCCTGGTAGCCACCGGTCTGTTTCTCGGCCTGAAGGGCGCTCTGCTCAATGATAATTTCCTGGCCTTACTTGGCATGACCAACGCGGACATCCCCCAGACCTTCCAGGTTCTGGTGGACGTGCTTTCCGGCACCACCTTCGCCTTCCTGCCCGCCATCGTGTGCTGGTCCACGTTCCGCGTGTTTGGCGGCTCCCCGGTACTGGGCCTGATCCTTGGTCTGATGCTGGTAAACGGCGCCCTGCCGAACGCCTACTCCGTGGCAGACCCCTCCAGCGGCGTGACGCCCCTGATGCTCTTCGGCTTTATCCCCATCGTCGGTTATCAGGGCAGCATTCTGCCCGCCTTCGTGGCAGGCGTCATCGGCAGCAAACTGGAAAAGAAACTGCGAAAAACAGTCCCCGCGGTTTTCGACTTTATGATCACGCCATTTCTGGTACTGTTTGTCATGCTGGTCCTGGCCCTGCTGGTGATCGGGCCGCTCCTCCACGCACTGGAAAACGTCCTCTTAGTCGTCGTAGAATACGCACTGGGGCTTCCCCTGGGGATCGGCGGCCTGCTGGTGGGCTTCTTCTGGTCCATCATCACCCTCACGGGCGTCCACCATATCTTTAACATGCTGGAGATCAGCCTGCTGGCCAGCACCGGATTCAACCCGTTCAACGCCATTTTGTGCATGTGCGGGTTTTCCTCCGCCGGCGTATGCCTGGCCATCTCCATCAAGGCCAGAAAAAAAGAAATCCGCGCCATCGGCCCCAGCGCCACCGCCTCCGCCCTCCTGGGCATCAGTGAACCGGCCCTGTTCGGCGTCATCCTGCGTTATGGCATGAAGCCCTTCCTCCTCAGCTGCTCCATCAACGGCATAGCCGGCATGATCGCCATGCTCCTTGGGATGAAAGGCACCGGCAACGGCATAACCACCATTCCCGGATTGCTGCTTTACATATACTCTCCTTCCCAACTGGTAATGTATGTGATACTCGCCCTCGCCGTCTTTGCCACCGCCTTCTGCCTGTGCTGGTTCTTCGCGGTACCCGCAGAGGTCATGGAGACCGACGCTCCCAAAGGAGGCAAAAAGGAGGTTCCTCCCGCTCCGGCCGCCTTCCCCAGTGTACTGGGTGCCGTGGCACAGGGGACCTTCGTTCCCATGGAAGAGATTCCCGACCCGACCTTCTCCCAGGGCGTCCTCGGAATATGCTGCGGCGTCGAACCGGAAACCGGCAAGGTTTTTTCTCCCATGGACGGCACGATCAGCCAGCTCGCCGACACCTTGCATGCCGTGGGCATCGAGGCGGAAGGCGTGGAGCTGCTCATCCATGTGGGCATTGATACCGTGGAAATGAAAGGAGACGGCTTTAAGAGCCACATCAAAGAAGGACAGGCCGTGAAAAAAGGAGACCTCCTGCTGTCCGTGGATCTGGAAAAAATCAAGGCCGCCGGGCACCCCGCCACCATCATGGTAGCAGTTACCAACTCCGACGACCTGGCTTCCGTTGAAGCTGCCGCTTCCGGCCGGCTTAGTCCCGGCGACCAGCTGATGTGCCTGAAGGCATAACCGGTTTCCATACGAAATTGCAGTGATACAAGCCAGTTTATCGACAGAAAGAGCCGCCCGGACAGGGTGGCTCTTCTCTTCCGTTCTTGACAACAGCGGCCAGCAGGAATAAAATATCCCTATATGAAATTACAGATCCGGTGAAAACCTCGCGACAGATATTTACCACACGTTACAGAAACCACCCATGATTCCATATACGAAGAAAGGAGGCAACGCCATGGTCAGTATGCAGGATATTGCCGACAAAGCGGGAGTTTCCAGAGTTACCGTCTCCAGGGTTCTCTCCAACCACCCTTCCGTCAAGGCAGAGACACGCCAAAAGGTACTCCACTGGGTCAAAGAACTGGATTACGAACCGAATCTCATCGCCCAAAGCCTGGCAGGAAACCGGACGAACCTCATCGGCCTGCTGGTCCCGGAAATAGCCTACCCTTTTTTCAGCGAGATCATAGAGTCCATAGAAAACCAGGCATTCTATGAGGGATACAGCGTGATCATCTGCAATACGCACCGCAGTCTGGAGAAGGAGAAAAACATCCTCGCCCAGCTTCGACAGAGGAAAGTGGACGGCGTGATCGCCGTCCCGGTCTCTGCGGAGCAGAGCCTGCCCGCCTATCAGCGCCTGCAGGTTCCGAGATCGGAAGAGCACACGTCTGA
>CAJUOF010000208.1 GCA_910587905.1 uncultured Lachnospiraceae bacterium | reverse complement strand
GGGCGGTGAAGGAGGGGCTCAAAAACAGTGTGATCCTAAACAAGCGTCCCGGAAAGGAGGTTTCCGTGGTCTGCGATTACAATGGCCTGGGAAAGCTCCAGTACATTGCCGGACAGAGGAAGCTTCCCATCCTGGACACGGAATACACCGACCGGGTGGCCGCCAGACTGCTGCTCCCGGAGGAAGAGGCAGACGCATTCGTGAAGCAGCTCACGGAAGCCACAGGCGGAAAGGCAGTGGTGGAGATTCTCGGGACGCCTTACTTTGCGGACAACGGCGGGGAGATCCTCCTGTTTGAGGAATAAGCCCCCGCGCACAGAGGGAACAGAGGAGGTCAGATCCATCCGCCGTCCAGGGTGACGATCTGCCCGGTCAGATAATCGGGGGCGGAGAGAAGCTTCCAGGCCATCTCGGCGGCTTCCTCCGGGGTGCCCAGCCGGCCGGCGGGGATCTCCCCCGCCAGGGCGATCCGTTCCTCCCCGGAGAGGAAGCGGTTCATGTCCGTATCGATGGCGCCGCAGGCCAGGGCGTTGACCTGGACGCCGGAGGGGGCCAGCTCCTTTGCCAGGGCCCTCGTGAGGGCGTTGACGCCGCCCTTGGAGGCGGAGTAGGCGGCCTCGCAGGAGGCCCCGGCGCTTCCCCAGACGGAGGAAATATTCAAGATCCGGCCGCTTTTTGCCGCCACCATGGAGGGGATAGCCAGGCGGCAGCAGTAAAAGACGGAGGATAAATTGGTGCCGATCAGGGCATCCCACTGGTCGTCGCTCATATCCTGCAGAAGCCCGACGTGGGAGATCCCCGCATTGTTCACGAGGATGTCTATGGAACCGAAGACAGCTTTCGCCTCGTCAAAGAGCCTTCTGCATGCGGCCGGGTCCGACACATCCGCGGCGACGGCCAGGCAGGGGACGCCGAGAGTCAGAAGCTCCTTCCTGGTTTCTAAAAGGGGCGCCTCGTTCCTGGCGCAGAGGGCGAGGCGGAAGCCCTCCCGGGCGAGACGCAGGGCGACGGCCTTTCCGATGCCGCGGGAAGCGCCTGTGATCAATGCTGTTTTTACAGAGGCCATGGGTTTCTCCTTTTCTGCCGTATACTTCTTATATCATATCGTATACGAGCGCTGTCTTTCAGTATAGCACAGGTGCAGATCAGATGTCATGGAAAATGAGGAGGATTTTTTATGGGGAGACAGAAAAAACTTTCGCCGGGGCCGCTCCTTAATGAGCGGGGTGAACTGAATGAGGCGGGATACGCCACATCGCTGGCGAAGGAGTATGACAGGAGCCGCATAAAGGGCGGAGCCCTGCGGATCAAGGAGTGGGATTATTATCTGATCCACAATGACAGGTACGGAGTGGCGCTGACACTGGACGACAACTCCTACATGGGACTTGTGAGCATTTCGTTCCTGGACTTTGAGCGTCGGACGGAGCACACGGCCAGCCCGATGACGGTCTTTCCCATGGGAAAGACGGGATTTCCGGGGACCTCGGCGGCGGGGAATGTGTCATTGGATAAGAAAAACATGAAAATGTCTTTCTGCCACAGGGACGGGAGGCGGATCCTGGACGGGGAGATTCGGAGATTTGAGAACGGCCTGCCCATCCGCGTCCATTTTGAGCTGACGGGGGAGCCGGAGGACAGCATGGTCATCGCCACGCCCTTTCCGGAAAAAAAGACGGCCTTTTATTATAATCAGAAGATCGTCGGCATGCGGGCCAGCGGAAAGGCAGAGTACGCCGGGCGGGTCTATAAGTTTCAGGAGGAGGACAGCTTTGCCCTTTTGGACTGGGGCAGAGGAGTTTGGACCTATGACAATACCTGGTACTGGAGCGCGGCCATGGGGCTTAACGGCGGGGAGGTGTTCGGTTTCAACCTGGGCTATGGCTTCGGGGACACCTCGGCGGCCACGGAGAACATGCTGTTCTATCAAGGGAAGGCCCATAAGCTGGATGAGGTCCGGTTCCGGATTCCCGGCGAGGAGGAGGGAAAGGCGGATTACTTAAAGCCCTGGACCTTCACCTCCTCCGACGGGCGGCTGGAGCTTGCCTTCACGCCCATCCTGGACCGGAAGGCTTACACCTCGGCCGGAGTCATTTTGAGCGACCAGCACCAGGTGTTCGGCTATTTCGACGGAGCGGCGGTCCTTGACGACGGGACGAGGCTTTCGGTGGAGCACATGCTGGGCTTTGCGGAGAAGGTGCGCAATAAGTGGTGATCACCTTTCCCACCGTCCGGAGGCCCCGCAGGGGAGGACGAGTCCGGTCTCGGTGACGGGAAGCCCCACTTCGCAGGCGCAGGTGCGGCCGCCTCGCTTTTTTAAAGCCACTCCCAGCATGTAGGAGAGGACGGCGGGAGCCAGCCCGGTGGTGTAGGAGTTGACGAGGAAGAACAACGGCTCATCAGACAAAAGCCTGGCGCAGAGAGTGACCAGGGGAAAGACGGCGTCCTCGATCTTCCAGATTTCCCCCTTGGGGCCGCGGCCGTAGGAGGGAGGGTCCATGATGACGGCGTCGTAACGATTCCCCCGGCGAATCTCCCGCTCCACGAATTTCACGCAGTCGTCCACGATCCAGCGGATGGGTGCTTCCGAAAGGCCGGAGGCGACGGCATTTTCCCTGGCCCAGGTGACCATGCCCTTGGAGGCGTCCACATGGGTCACCTGTGCTCCGGACCGGGCGGCCGCCAGGGTGGCTCCGCCGGTGTAGGCGAACAGGTTCAGGACCTTTACGGGGCGGCCGGCTCCTTTTATCAGGGAGGAAAACCAGTCCCAGTTGACGGCCTGCTCCGGAAACAGTCCGGTGTGCTTGAAACTAAATGGTTTCAGGTGGAAAGTGAGGTTTAAGGGTTCATAGCCGATGGACCACTGCTTTGGCAGGCCGAAGAATACCCATTCCCCGCCGCCCTTCGCGCTCCTGTGGTAATGGCCGTTTTTCTTCCTCCATCCTCCGTGGGTTTTCGGAGTGTCCCAGATAACCTGGGGATCGGGGCGCACCAGCAGGTAATCCCCCCAGCGTTCCAGCTTTTCCCCCTTTGATGTATCAATCACTTCATAATCGTTCCAATGGTCTGCGATCCACATAAATAAAAATCCTTTCAGAGAGAATGTCCCATATCTGCTGCGGCTGTGTAGGTTCACAAAGCCCATTATATAGAGTTTGTCTGGTCCCGTCAATGAGCAACCGGTGGAGAACGGGAATCGCAAATGTGAGGCTGCGGGGATTTTGCGCCTCTTGACAGAGGGAGGACATGCCGATACAATGGTAATCAAATGAATCAGGGAAGAACGGGGAAAGGATTGCAAATGACAGAGGAAAAGAACATACAGATCGAAGAACGGCTTTCGGAACTTCCACTGGCCCAATATGCCTATATTGGATTGGATGAGCTTATGTTTCTGGATCGGGTGCGCTACATCTGTGAGACGGAATGTCCCAGATACGGAACTACCTGGGCCTGCCCGCCGGCCGTGGGGACGGTGGAGGAATGCAGGGAGCGGTGTCTTTCTTATGAGGAAGCATTTCTGTTTACCACTTTTTCCGAGGTGCCGGATATTGCAAACCTGGAGGAGACGCTGCGCTTCCGGGAGGGCCATGAGGAGGTCACGAGAAAGGTGTGTGAAATCTTCCGAGGGCAGGGATTTGAGGTGATGGCCTTGTCCACCGAATCCTGTGCCGTCTGCGAGACGTGTGCTTATCCGGAGGGACCGTGCCGTCACCCGGAGAAGATGTTCCCCTGTGTGGAGAGCTATGGGATTTTATTGACGGATTTGGCCGAACGGCATGAGATCGAATTTATGTACGGCGGCAATGTGGTGACCTGGTTCAGTCTATTATTGTTGCGGAGTATCGTATGAAGAAATATTTTAAAATTGGCCTGGACGTGGATGATATCCTTTTTTCCTGCAATGAGTACGCGGTGGCTTTGGCCAACGAAGAGTACGGCTTTTTGCCTCCCATGTCTGTGGAGGAGATTCAGTCCTGGGGAAGGACAGGGAGACGGACGGATGTGCTGCTCGACTATTATCAGAGGGAAGCATTTGTAAAACATCAGCCGCTTCTTCCGGGAGCGGCAGAGTTTGTGAAGGAGCTTTCCAGACGGGCGGAGGTATTTTTCATCACGGCCCTGCCGCCCCATTTGATGGGAATCCGGGCCGCCAGGCTGATGGAAGCCTTTCCCATGGTGCCGGGGGAGAATATTATCATGGGCTTTCGGAAAGAACTGATGAATGTGGATATGCTGCTGGACGACGGCGGCCACAACATCTCTGCTTCCAGCTCTGCCTATCCGGTGCTGATGCGAAAGCCTTGGAACCGTCATATGACGGGATGTATTTCGGTGAACAACTACGAAGAGTTTTTGACATTCCTGGACATCCTCATGCATCCGCAGACTTATCAGTGGGAGGCGACGGCAGGAAACCGGGTCATTGCCCTGATCGGGCCTTCCGGTTCGGGGAAAACGCAGCTTATGGAGGAATTGATCCGGGAAGGAAAGGCTGTCCGGGCGAAATCCTACACCACCCGCAGGAGAAAAGACGGTGAGGGGGAGGATGCCTACCATTTTGTCACACCGGAACAATTTGGACAGTTGGAACAGGCGGGGGCATTTTTTGAGACCACCCGCTATGCCGAGAACAGCTATGGAAGCATGCTGGAGGATATCCGGAAGATTTTGGAGCAGGGAAGGGATGCTGTGATGGCGGTGGATATCTGCGGCGGGATTGCCCTCAAGCGGGCCTTCGGAAAACAGGCGCTTCTTGCCTTTACAGAGAGGCCGAAGGAGGCGCTGATTGCAGCCGTTCTCGACCGGGATTGCCCGCGTGAAGAGAAGATCAAGCGGATCTTGTCGCTCCAAACAGAGCTTCGCAATGAAGAGTTTTGTGATCTCACGATCCACAGTGCGGAGGAGCTATTGCAGTGAGGCGCAAAGACACCGGAGACAAACGAGAATCAGACAGAAACGATAGGACAAAGAAAGAGAGAAGGATATGGCAAACAGAGAAGGGAAATGCCCCAAGTGTGGAGGAGAACTGAGTATTCCGGAGGAGCTTGCAAAATTTTCATGTATGTACTGCGGTGCAGTGCTGACCCAGGAGGAGCTGGTCATCGTTCGGGAGCAGAAGGAAAAGAATCCCCTGGAGGACGTGCTGCAGAAGCTCTACGAAAATGGGGATGAGAAGGCGGAGGATCTGATCGATCAGATGCTTGAGATGGACAGATACAATGCGAAGGCCAATGAGATCTACGCCAGACTTCATTTTAACGAGATTGTGTTTGAACATCTGGATGTCATGGAACATTTCAGCCGTTCTGAATATGCGACTTGTTTTGAGAGCTATAAGAGACAGTGCCATCCGGTATTGGAGACGGTAGACCACTATGCCATGGCCTCGGAGGATAGAGGTGAGGCGCTGATGCACGAGCTGGCGGCGGTGTTGATCAAAGCCATTGATGAGGCAGTGGCCTCAGATCCCTCTCTCCGGTCGAAAAATGCCCGTTCCATGAAGCTGGACCAATATAAAATGATTCTCGCTGTTTACGCGGTTCCCATGGTGCAGGAGCAGAAATTGTCTGTCGGTGGACGGCTGGCGGATATTTTGGTGGAAGAGTGGATTTTGGCTCATCCGAAATCCAAGATTGCCAAGGGAAACTACGAAGATATGGTGGTCGGCTTCAAAAAAGGCAAAATGTGCTTTATCACAACGGCAGTCTGTGAATCCTTCGGAAAGCCCGACGACTGCTACGAGCTTACAAGTTTTCGGGATTTTCGGGACAACCACATGCTGCGGACGAAAGAGGGACGTACCCTGGTGGAGGAATATTATGAGATTGCCCCGGGGATCGTCACCTGCATCGATCTGGGAGAAGATGGGGCGGCAGTCTACGAGGACATCTGGAAGAAATGGCTCTCTCCCTGCCTTACAGACATCGAGGCCGGACGGATGGAGGCCTGTGGCAGGCGGTACCGGGAGATGGTGGAGAGTCTGAAAGCGCGGTATCTCTCTTGAACAGGAACTTGAAGAAAAAGTAGAAAAAATCAATAGAATCGTTCATAGAAATGAACGCCATGGAATGAGAAGATTACGCTAGGGGTAATTGATTCATTTCATGGCGTTTTTTCATGTGCAGGACTGTACAAAGGAAATATGCCGGGAAAGTTTTATGCGAAAGGAGAAGAGGTATGGAAACAGGGAAAGAGAGACGGAAGCTTCATTTTTCAGTAAAGGTAATGATTGGGCTTTTGCTTGGTATCGCAGCAGGGATTGCGCTTCAGTGGAAGCCGGAGATTGCAAATACCTACATCAAGCCCTTCGGGACTCTTTATCTGAACGCCATCAAAATGCTGATCGTGCCGCTGGTGTTCAGTTCCATCGTCATGGGGGCCTGCGGACTGGGGGACGTGAAAAAGTTCGGGCGGATCGGCCTTAAGACAGTCGCGGTGTATATGGTCACCACGTTTTTTGCGGCATCCATCGGTGTGATCCTTGCGAACGTGACCAACGTGGGGCAGGGGCTTACGCTGGCGACGGAGCAGGCGGTGGAAGTTTCGGAGGCGCCGAATATCGTCGACACGCTCATCAATATCATACCGACCAATCCCATTCAGGCCATGGCGGAGGGAAATATGCTCCAAATCATCGCCTTTGCGCTGTTTATGGGCGCGGGAATCGTTATGGTCGGGAAAAAGGCACAGCCGGTCATGGCCTTTTTTGACGGCTTTGCCGACATTATGTATCAGATCACCGGCGTGATCATGCGGTTCACACCCTATGCGGTGTTTGCTCTGATCTGTCCGACCATCGCCTCCAACGGAGTCGACGTGCTATTGCCGCTTTTGAGCTTCGTGCTGGTGGTATATGCCGGGTTCCTGATTCATCTGGCTCTGGTCTATTTTACCGGAATTAAAGTATTGGTAAAAATGAGTCCGATCCAGTTTATCAAGACGGTGTGGGAGGCGATTGTCATCTCTTTCACGACCTGTTCCAGCTCGGCCACCCTGCCGGTGACCATGGAATGTGGAAAGAAATTGGGGATTTCCCTGCCGGTGCGGAGTTTTACCCTCCCTCTGGGTGCAACCATCAACATGGACGGCGGAGCCATTTATCAGGGAATCACGGCGCTGTTTGTGGCAAACCTTTTTGGAATTCATTTGAGCATGAGCCAGCAGCTTGTGATCGTGGCGACGGCGGTGCTGGCCTCCGTGGGAACGGCCGGTGTGGCAGGGGCGAGCATCATTATGCTGGGAACAGTTTTAAGCTCTGTAGGTCTTCCTCTGGAGGGGATCGCAATTGTGGCCGGTGTTGACAAGCTGATTGACATGCCGAGAACCTCCATCAATATCATCGGTGATCTGATGTGCTCGGCTTTTGTGGCCCGGACGGAGGGAGAGCTTGGTGTGACGGAGACGGAGGAAACGTAAACGGATCGCTTGCGTGATTGTGCAACGATCATCGGGGAGGAGAGATGCTATGTATATGGACGGAAGTTTTACACAGATCGAAAAATTTGACAAGGAGATTGCTGATTACACGCTTTTGGAGGAACAGAGGCAGTTGGAGACGCTCTGCCTGATCGCCTCGGAAAACTATGCGTCGCCGGTGACCATCGGCATGGAAGGAACCGTGTGGGCCAACAAGAACGCGGAGGGGTATCCGGGCCGCCGCTTTGCCGGGGGCTGTGAGCTGGCGGATCAGGTCGAAAATCTGGCCAAGGAGCGGTGCAGGGAGCTTTTCGGATGCGAGTATGTCAACATTCAGAGCATGAGCTCCACCCTCTCCAACGTGGCGGTGCTCCGGGCGCTTCTGGCACCTGGCGACACCATTCTCTCCATGGAGCTAAACCAGGGAGGGCATTTGAGCCACGGGGCAAAGTTCCATTACAGCGGAAAGATGTACCATATTGTCCAGTATGGTTTGGATAGGGAGACAGAGACCATCGATATGAAGCAGGTGGAGCGTTTGGCGAAGGAGCACCAGCCGAAGCTCATCATCTGCGGAACCTCCTCTTATCCCAGGATGGTGGATTACAAACGGTTTGGGGAGATTGCAAAAGAAGTGGGAGCGTATTTGATGGCGGACATCGCCCATCCGGTGGGACTGATCGCTGCCGGCGTGATTCCCTCCCCGGTGCCCTACGCAGATGTGGTGACCACCTCCACCCACAAGACCTTCCGGGGACCAAGGGGCTGCGGCGTCATCATGTGCAGGGAAGCGCTCGGAAAGAAGATCGATCAGCAGATTTTCCCCGGTCTCCAGGGAGCGCCGAAGATGGATATGATCGCTTCCAGGGCCGTCCTCTTTAAGGAGTGCATGACCGAGGAATACAGGGCCTACCAGAGGCAGGTGGCGAAAAACGCCGTGGCCCTGGCCGACGAATTGAGAGCCTGCGGCCTCAGGCTGGTGTCCGGCGGGACCGAGACCCATCTGGTGCTGGTGGACATCCGGGGATTGATCCCCACGGGAAGAGAGGCGGAG
>CAJUOF010000207.1 GCA_910587905.1 uncultured Lachnospiraceae bacterium | reverse complement strand
GCCCGGCCGTGGCGACATCCTTAATCGACCTGGGAAACCGCTTCCGTCTGATCGTCAACACGGTGGACTGCAAGAAGGTGGAGAAGCCCATGCCGAAGCTTCCCGTGGCGACGGCCTTCTGGACCCCGCAGCCTGACCTGGCGACCGGCGCCGAGAGCTGGATCCTGGCCGGAGGTGCCCATCACACGGCGTTCTCCTACGACCTGACTGCGGAGCAGATCGGCGACTGGGGTGCCGCCATGGGTATCGAGGTGGTCTACATTGACAAGGACACGACCATTCGCAGCCTGAAAAATGAGCTGCGCTGGAATTCGCAGTGCAGATTCTAACAATTGCGTCTATCCAAAGCCTGCTGCGCCAAACATTCCGATGAGCCCATAAGCGCAGAAAACAGCCGGGCGGCGGCCCTCCTGTTTTCCATGGTCTCGTCTCCATGGCGCAGAGGGCTTTTCCTGGATGCAATCTTCAGAATCTTTGTGAAATATGGAAAGGAGAGGGATTTTATGGGAAACGAAAGGGACGTGATTGAGAAGGGGAGGACGGCCCTGGGGATGGAGCTGGGCTCCACCAGGATCAAGGCGGTTTTGATCGGGGAGGATCACAAGGTGCTGGCTTCCGGCAGCTACGACTGGGAGAACCGGCTGGAGAACGGGATCTGGACCTACTCGCTGGAGGACGTCTGGAAAGGGGTCCGGGGGAGCTACCGGGCGCTCAAGGAGGACGTGAAGGCGCAGTACGGCGCAAAGCTTGCCACCATCGGCTCCATGGGCTTCAGTGCGATGATGCACGGATATCTGGCTTTTGACGGGGCCGGGGAGCTTCTGGTGCCTTTCCGCACCTGGCGCAACACGATCACGGGCGAGGCGTCGAGGGAGCTCACGGAGCTGTTTCAGTATAACATTCCCCAGAGGTGGAGCATTGCCCACCTGTATCAGGCGGTCTTAAACGGGGAGGAGCATCTGCCGATGCTTTCCCACATGACGACCCTGGCGGGCTATGTCCACTGGAAGCTGACCGGGAGAAAGGTGCTTGGCGTGGGTGAAGCGTCCGGCATGTTCCCCATTGACACGGACACGAAGGGGTTTAACCGGCGGATGATCGGCCAGTTTGAGGAGCGGGTTGCCGACAAGGGGTATCCCTGGAAGCTTTCGGAGATCCTTCCGGAGGTCCTTGTGGCCGGGGAGCCTGCCGGGAAGCTGACGGAGGAGGGAGCGAGACTTTTGGACCCTTCCGGTGATCTTGCGGCCGGGATCCCGCTCTGCCCGCCGGAGGGCGACGCCGGGACGGGCATGGCGGCAACCAACAGCGTGGAGAAGCGCACCGGGAATGTCTCGGCGGGGACTTCGGTTTTCGCCATGATCGTCCTGGAGCGGGAGCTTAAAAAGGTCCATCCGGAGATCGATCTGGTGACGACGCCGGACGGCAGCCTGGTGGGCATGGTCCACTGCAACAACTGCACCTCGGATTTGAATGCGTGGGTGAATCTGTTCCGGGAGTTTTCGGAGGCCATCGGCGCAGAGATTTCCATGGACAAGCTGTTCGGAACTCTGTACAACAAGGCCCTGGAGGGGGATCCCGACTGTGGCGGCCTGCTGGCTTACAACTATTTTTCCGGGGAACATTTGACGGGCTTTGAAGAAGGACGTCCCCTCTTCGTACGGACGCCGGACGCAAAATTCAACCTGGCCAATTTCATGCGGGTGCATCTGATGACTTCCCTCGGAGCTTTGAAGACCGGCTTGGATCTTCTCTTTAGGGAGGAGGATGTCCAGGCGGACGAGATTTTGGGGCACGGCGGACTCTTTAAGACGAAGGGCGTCGGACAAAGGCTCTTGGCGGCGGCCGTGAATGCGCCGGTTTCCGTGATGGAGACGGCGGGGGAGGGCGGCGCCTGGGGCGTGGCGCTTCTGGCCGCTTACGTGAAAAATAAAAAGGACGGGGAGAGCCTTGGAAGCTATCTGGCGGACCGGGTGTTTGCGGACGCAAAGGCCGAGAAGGTCCTGCCGGATCCGGCGGATGTTGCGGGTTTTGATGCCTTTATCAAACAATACGCGGGCGGCCTTCCCATCGAGCGTGCCGCCGTGGACGTTTTGCGTTAAACACTTGTAGGAAGGGGAGCGTGTTTCCGACTGAAAGAACCGCTCCCCTTCCGTATATTTCCAGAAGAAAAAGGGAGGGCGGAAATGCTGAAAGTATTTTTGGTGGAGGACGAGATCGTCATACGGGAGGGCATCAAGAACAACATCGACTGGGAGCAGGAAGGCTTTCTTTTCGTGGGGGAGGCCGGGGACGGCGAGCTGGCCTATCCCTTGATTCAGAAGACGAGGCCGGACATTTTGATCACGGACATCCGGATGCCCTTCATGGACGGGCTGGAGCTGTGCCGCCTGGTGAGACAGGAGATGCCGGATGTCAAATGCATGATCCTAAGTGGCTATGACGAGTTCGAGTATGCGAAGGAGGGCATCAACATCGGCATCACGGACTACCTGGTGAAGCCGGTGTCCGGGGCGCAGCTTCTCGCGGCCGTGAAAAAGGTGGGAAAGCTGGTGGAGGAGGAGCGGCAGCAGAAGGAATTTTTGGAGACCTTTGAGCGGGAACGGCGGGAGAATGTGGAGCTGGAGAAACAGAAGTTTTTCAGAAGGCTGGTGTCGGGCAACAAGTCGGTCTCTTCTCTGCTTAAGGAGGGGCGGGAGCTGGGCATGGATCTGGCGGCCAACGGTTACCGGATCGTCCTGTTTCAGGTTTTTGCCGGGGAGGAGGCGGAGGGATACTCGGAGGAACAGAACGCCGCCGTCCGGGCGGTGGAGGAGATGGCCGGAGAATGGCCGGAGGTTCTGACCGTGGAGCTGGGGCTTGAGGGCTGGGCCTTTATCCTGAAGGAGAGCGGGGAAAAGCCCTTGGGACAGGTGCTCCATGAGTTTCTGGAAACGCTCAAGGGGACGGTGGAGAAGGCGGGACCGGGGCTGGAGTATTTCGGGGGCGTGGGGAAGGAGACGGAGCGCATCAGCGAGCTTGGCTGCTGCTATGAGGAGGCCAGCCGTGCCTTTGCCTATCGCTATCTGCGAAAACGAAATCGAATTATTTTAAGTGGGGAAGAGCCGGTGATGGGAGATGACGAGCTGGAACTTGGCGCCTTCCGAGTGAGAGGACAGGACCGCAGAGCCATGGAACAGTTTTTGAAAACCGGAACCAAGGGGCAGGTGAAGGAGTTTCTGGGGGAATATTTCCAAAGCTTTGGAGACAATATTCAATCGCTCCTCTTTCGCCAGTATGTGACCATGGACGTCTATTTTACGGCGGCGGCTCTGACGGAGCAGTTTGGGTGCGATCATGGGGAATTGGCGGAGCGCTGTGGAAACTCTCAGGATATGTCGGCGATGTTTTCCACGGTGGAGCAGGCGGGGGAATACCTGACGAAGGTGCTTGAGACGGCACTTGAACTCAGAGAGAGCGCTTCCCAAAAGACCTACCATGCTCTTTTGGAGACTGCCAGGGCCTATATTGAGGAAAACTATGACAACGAAGGAATCTCGCTGAATT
>CAJUOF010000206.1 GCA_910587905.1 uncultured Lachnospiraceae bacterium | reverse complement strand
GACCGGGCCAGGCGAAGCTGTGGTCGTACCAGGCCATGGCCCACGGCTGTGAGTCTCTGTTTTATTTCCGCTACCGGGGCGGCACGAAGGGGGCGGAGCAGTTTTGCTATGGGATTCTGGATGCCGACAACGTGAGGGGGCGGAAGTTCCAGGAGGTGCGGAGTTTTTTTGCGGACATCCGGCGGTATGAACGGGCCATGGAGGTGCCGGTGCGGGGACAGGCGGCCATCGTCTATGATTATGACTCGCTGGCGTCGTTCCGTATTCAGCGGCAGAGTCTCATCCTGGACTGCCCCGGTGAGATGAAGAAGCTCCATAAGGCGTTTTTTGACCGGAACGTGCCGGTGGACGTGATTCCGGCGGAGACGGATTTTTCCGGATACCGGGTGGTGCTCTTTCCACAGATGATCATTGCCGGGCCAAGGCTTAGGGAACGGGTGAAGGCTTTTGTGCGGGAGGGTGGTACGGCGGTCCTCACGTTCCGGACCGGGGTCAAGGACGAGGACAACAACCTTCCTTTCGGGGAGCGGGTTCCGGTCGGCTTTGCAGAGTTGGCCGGCGTGGCCGTGGCGGAGACGGAAAGTCTCCAGGAGGTCTGTGCCTTTCCCGTGGCCGGCGAGGGAGTTTTCGCGGGCGAGACGGGGTACGGCGGCATTTTCCGGGATATGCTGGAGGTGGAGGATGCCGAGACGCTCTACCGTTACGGGGATCCTTTTTACGCGGAGTACGCCGCCGTGACCAGAAAACGGCACGGGAGGGGGACCGTCTATTATCTGGGCTGCGCCCTGGACGAGACGACCACGGCGAGGATCATGGAGACGATTCTGGAGGAAGCCGGAATCGGGACGATTTCCTCCGACGACGGCGTGGAGGTGGTGGTCCGGGGAGGAAGGGAGCAACGGGTTCGGATGTTGATCAACCACAACGCGTTTCCGGCGTCGGCGGGGAACGCCGGTCTGGGGGCTTTTGAGTGCCGGATCGAGGAGCTTTAAAAGGTCCGGGGCGGCCGTTGACTGTCCGTGCCGCCTGGTGGTATAATGGCAGGAGTTTATGGAAATGGGAGGTAATTGTTTATGAACAGGAAGTTTGGAAGGTGCGTGCTTGTTGGTCTTCTGGTCTTGCTGGCGGCGTTTGCCGTGGCCTGCGGCTCGTCGGGCTCTGGAGAGAAGGACGAGGAGGCCGTGAGCGGCAGGGATGGAAAGAGCGCGGAGGATTCGCTGAAGGAGAAGCTCGGGGGCGGTTCGGGGATTGACACCTCTTTGAGCTTTGCCGAGGCCCACGACGGTTTCACCACGACTCTTGCCAGGGAGGAAAACGACGACTATTCCATCCCGGCTCCGCCGGAGGGATTGTTTGACTTGGTCTCCTATCCCTCGAAGGTGGGGGATTTGGCGGCCTATGTGTCCGGCGATCCCGGCGACGGCGGGAAGCATCCCATGATCATCTGGGTGGTCGGCGGCTGGGGAAACGGGATCGACGATTTTCCCTGGTGCTATCCGGATTGGGACAACGACCAGACGGGTTCCGCTTTCTGGCAGGAGGGCGTCCTGACCATGTATCCCTCGTTCCGGGGCGGCTGCGGCAATCCGGGCAATTACGAGACGCTGTTCGGCGAGGTGGACGACATCGTCTCCGCCTATGAGTATGCCGCCTCCCTGCCCTACGTGGATCCGGACCGCATTTACCTGGGCGGCCACAGCACCGGCGGCACCAGGGCGCTCCTGGCTTCTGAGTACACGGACAAATTCCGGGCGGTGTTCTGCTTCGGGGCGGTGGACGAGATCAAATATCACAACAACACCCAGTTCACCTTTGACCTGGACAATGAGGACGAGTTTGTGATGCGCTCCCCCATCCACTGGCTGGATGACATTGAGAGCCCAACCTTCCTAATCGAGGGCAGGGACGGCAATTCGGAGAACCTAGAGCGGATGCTGGAGACATCGGACAATGACAAGCTCCACGGTTACGTCATCGAAGGAGCCGACCATTTTTCCACCCTGGCGCCCCTCACCAGGGTCGTGGCGAAGAAGATCCTGGAGGATACCGGGGCGGAGACGGCCATCTCCATCACCCAGGAGGAGCTTGACGCGGCCATGAAGCAGGAGCCTTCCGTGCCGGTGCCGGTCATGACCGAGAGACGCCTGGAGAAGCTTGGACTCACGTTCTCCTGCCCTTACCTGTGGGAGATCGGGGAAAACGAGGACGGGTCCGGCGTGAATCTGTATTCCCGTTATGAGGAGGAAAATCCCTGGGATTTGTCGGCCCTCTATATCAACTCCTATTCTCCGGAGGAAACCGGTGACTTGCAGAGCTTTGGCGAGATGATGGAGGCGCAGGGCTTTACGGTGAGCGAGATTTCGGTGGGCGGCTATCCGGCCATAGACGCCATGGGGTCCTCTCCGGGAGACGACGGCCAGGTCTATTACCAGCGGTACGTGTCCATCCAGAAGGATGGCGGCTCCCTGGATTTTAATTTTATCACCTTTGATGATTACGGGGAGGAAGCGAACCCTGTGTTCCAGGGCGTGATCGACAGCATCGCTTTTGACAGCTAAGATCGGGAGATTTTTAATGACGGGGAAAAGACGGTGAAGATCTCCGCCGCCCCTACAAAAAATTGGTATTTCCACGAAAAAAGCCTTCCATCAGCAGGGTGGCGAAACCTGGGAACCCTCCTTATAATAAGTGCAGTGAATGAATTCGAAAGGATTTAGGAAACGATCACAGGTATAAGGAGGGTTTTATTATGGCATTGTCACTGGATTCCAAGATCAAGGAGATCATGAGGTCGGAAGAGGGAAGGGCGGTCATGGAGAAATGGGCTCCCGGCTCCACCTCCAATCCCAGCATGAAGCTGGTGGGAGCGCTCACTTACCGGAAGCTTTTGAGCTACCCGGAGTCGGCCGAGGTGGCCGTGCACGCCGAGGAGATCGACGCGGATCTTAGGGCCTGTTCAAGGTAGGGGCGTCGCAAGTAACACGGAAGAAAGCGTTTTTTCGTCTACTTTGGTCAGAGGGCCCCGGCGGTGTTGTGGAAAAAAATCGCTTTCTTCCTGTTTTTTGCGAAATAGGGATATTCAAGCGCACCTATGACTTGGCTTCGCAGGAAAAAACGGGTGCTTTCCGCCTACGGTATGTCGGGGGGGAGCCGGGGAATCCGGCCATGGACGATAGGAAGGTTTTACAGATTTCGCTGCGACTAGCGCAGGCAATTTCAACCGACCCGGTTTGATGGAGGTGAAATTGTCTGCAATAGGCGGCGCAGGGAAATCGGATAAAACCGACGTGTCCGTGGCCGGATTCCCCCGGCTCCCCCTTGCGGCAAAACTTTCGGAAAGCATCCGGTTTTTCCGTCTATCCCTGAAAACCTCAACGTCCGTGCACCTCTGTCTCAATGTGGAGTGCCTTTAAGATGATCTGCAATTGCAGCCGTTTGTCGGGATCTTCCAGGTCAAAAGGAAGCTCCTGGGCGATCCTTCCCATCCGCTCGATGAGGGTGCTCCGGTGGATGAAGAGCCGTCTGGCGGCTTTGGCGTAGGACATGTTTTCCTCCAGGAACACGGAGAGGGTCTCCAGGTAGGAAACTTCCGAATCCCGGTCATGTTCCAGAAGGGCGCGGAAGCCGGCGGGAAAGTAGGCTTCCACGGGGAAGCCGCCGAAGGAGTTCCCCACCATTTCCTGGAGGGCGTAGTCGGAAAAGGCGTAGAGATTTTGGCCGGGGGCATAGAGCCGGCCGTTTTCGATGGCGGCCTCGGCCTGAAAGTAATAGGTGCGGAGCATGAAAAGGTCGGGGAAGTCGTTGCTGATCCCGATACAGAGTTCCATTTCTTCCACCAGGGAGGAGAGCTTTTCCCTGACCTCCCCGGAAAGGGGGGACGTCCGGCTCAGATGGCCGGCGGGGATCAGTCCCAGGATGGTGGTGTTCTGTTCAAAAAAGGTACTGTCCGGAAACAGGGATTCCATGACGGAACAGAGGTAGCCGACGGGAAGGGCGGAAAACTGTTTCAGGCAGTGGATGGAGAGACAGAGCCAGTTTTCTCTATAGCGGGAGGACTTTAAGAGCAGCTTCTGGCTGGGGGCGAGGGGCATTTCATCCATCAGGTTTTGGAGGATTTTTTTCAGGGAGCCCCGCTTGTTGGCGAGGAGGCCGGGGGAAAG
>CAJUOF010000205.1 GCA_910587905.1 uncultured Lachnospiraceae bacterium | reverse complement strand
TCCACAAGCGCCACCACAAGGCCGATGAACAAGGAGGTCCTGGTTCCCGCCCAGATCCTCGCCCAGAGATCCTGGCCGATGGAATTGGTTCCCAAGATAAACTGATCTCCCGGCGGAACGTTCCGGTACTGCATGCCCTTCGCATCATTGATGATCTCATTGGGATCATACTGTCCGGGCAGATAAGGTTGAACAAAAGTGAACAGAAGAAGCAGGACCAGAAGCACAAGGAGCGCGACTGCCGCCTTGTTTTTAAAGAAGGCCCTGAGGGTGCTCCTCCAATAAGAATAATTGCTGTAGCCGGTGCGCTCCACCTCCGCTGCATTGAACTCGGCAAAGGAGAACAGCTCTTCCTCCGAAAGCTCTGCCTGTTTTCTCGCGGCCGAATCCAGATTCGACATAAGCTCCGCTTCTCTCGTATGGCGGTAACTGAACTGTTTCATCATCTGTCACCTTCTTTCTTTCCAAGGCTGATCCTGGGATCAAAGAGCACCATCAGAAGATCACCCAGCAAAAGTCCCAGCACGCCCACACAGGCATAGAGAAGCACAATCCCCTGTACCATGGTGTTGTCATGCTTCTTGACGACCGTCACCAACAGACCTCCCATTCCGGGAATGCTGTAGAGGGACTCGATATAGATGGAGCCGATGACTGTATTCAAAAATGCCGTGGGAATGTACTGGGCAAGCGGCACGAAAGCATTCCGGAAAATATGCTTGAACATCACGCCGCTCTCTGAGACTCCCTTGGCCCTTGCAAGCTTGACATAGTCTTTGTTGCTTTCATCCACCATATACCTCCTCAGCCACATACCGTAAAAGGAGATATTATATAAGGACATGGAAAAAACCGGAAGGATCCAGCACTTGGGATTGCCTGCATCGAACAACAGCCCCACGTCTAAAAGCTGGGTTCCATAAAGTTGGATGTACAGAAAATAGATCGCCGCAGGAACCGCCTCGATGCAGATGATGAACAGCGTCCCCAGCTTATCGAAAAACCGAAATTTATACCTGGCCATCAGCGCTCCCAGAGGGATGCCGAGGCATAAAGACACAAGCATGGACAAAATGCCCAGCTTGATCGAGATCGGAACCTTGTCTGCAAGAATCTCACTGACCGGTACATTGGCCCGGTAGATTCTGGAGGTCCCCAGATCCCCCTGAAAAAGGTCACCGAAGAAACGGACGATCTGCGTGGGAAGGGGATCCGTCAGCCCCATTTCCCGAAGCCCCACCTGAATCTGCTGCGGAGTCATTTTTTCGTAGTTGGGGAAATATCCCTCGATGGGCATCAGGCGCAGCAGACTGAACACAATGATAAGTATGATCACCAGCGTCAGCAGCGAGCGCCCGATTCGTTTGCACAAATACTTAAACATGTACTTAACTCCTTTACTCGTCGAGCTTTAAGCTTCTCTGGTAGTATACCGGGCTGTTGCATGCACAACAGCCCGACATATGGATGATGAATTCTATTTATCTCTGTTAGCCTCAAACTCTTCCATGGAGACATAATGGTCAAGCAGGTGCTGGCCTTTAAATCTCAGCGTCGACACACCGAAGGACGCATACTGGCCTTCGAACACATTCAGCTTCGTCGCCATATAAGAACTGATGGAAAGGTTGGAAGGAATCACCAGCGCATGATCCAGAAGCACGGCCTCGGCCTCAGTAAAGGCTTCGTAACGGGCCTTGGTATCCATGGTGATCGCCTTCGCCGCATCTACCTTGTCAAAATACTCCTTCACCGCCGGCCCTGCCGCCGTCCCCTCGGTAACGGCCGTGCCCAGGAAGGCATAGCTGGAGCCTCCGTCATAGCCGGATTCACCCTTGCTCTCATAGAAGGGATCGGTCCAAGTCTCGGGATCCGCATAGTCGGCGCCCCAGTTGCATAGCATAAACGCATACTTGCCGGAACGACGCACGTTGCTTAAGAAGCTGTCGCTGGGACCTGCCTCGACGATGATGTCGATGAAATCAGAGCCGAGAAGCGCTTCCACCTGCTGCTCCACCACCTGGCACTCCTTGTCCCAGTTGTTGACTTCCGGATTGTAGGGCATCAGAACCTTCACCGGGAAGGTGACTCCCTCTTTCGCAAGCTCCTCCTTGGCCGCATCTCTGTACTTGACCGCCTCGGCCTCGTCAAAGGTCGCTCCTCTTCCCGCCAGCTTGCCCATGGTGGTGTAGTCCGTGCCGTCCTCCGTGTAAGCAAACTCGAAGGGAGTGATGGTGGACAGTACGTAATCCTCCGGTGTGTTAGGCTCGGAAACAGCCACCGCCTTTGTCTTGTCAACGGCATGGAACAGCGCCTGACGGAAGTTCTCGTTGTTTACCGCCTTCTTCCAGTTCTCCGGCTCATACTCCTCGTCAAACTGGGGATTGAAGTTGAAGCAGTAGAAATAGGCATAGTCCGTGGAATAACGGGCCTTGCTGACCAGATCCTTGGTGTCGTCATTCGCCAGCCAATCGTCCAGGAGATCTGCGCCGATGATCGCAGAATCCACCTCGCCCCTCTTCACCATCTCCGGCCCAAGGGTATTGGCTTCCGGATTGTAGATCATCTGAAGCTCGTCAATAAACACATTGTCGGCGTCATAGTTCAAAGGATTCTTCGTGTAAGTACGTCTCTCCTGGGGAGAAAACTCAGAGAGGTAGTAAGCACCGTTGTAATACATCTTGTCCGCCGCCGTGCCGAACTCCTTGCCAAGTTCCTCAAGCTGAGGGCCATAGGCCGGCATGTAGGTGATGTAAGTCAGCGAAGAGATGAAATAAGGAACCTCCGTCGCCAAAGTGTAGGTCAGGGTATGTTCGTCAACGGCCTTCACGCCCACCTCGGAAAAATCAATGGCTTCCCACACGTTACCGTCCTCGTCGGCTCCGCCGTTGAATGCCTGTCCGTTGAAATATTCCTCCGCGTTTGCGATCACGCCGAAAAGGTTCTGAACCGTGCCGCTCTCATATTCCGGAGTCAGCGCATACTTCATGGCGTCCACGAAGTCCTGTGCCGTCACATCGGCCACCTCCGCACCGGTGTAATCCACCCACTTGGCATCCCTGAGCTTGAAGGTCCAGGTCTTCGTCGCCTCGTCGTAGCTCCACTCTGTGGCGAGTCCCTCCTTCAACTGTCCCTCGGGATCATACTCCACCAGGGTGTCGATACAGTTCGCACCGATCTGCATCTCGTCGGTATTGGACGTCACCAGGTAATTCAGGGTAGCACACTCACTGGAGTACAGCTCCGTGTACACTGCCGGTTCTGAACTGTCTGCCGGCTCTGCCGCCGTTTCTCCGGCTTTGCTTTCCCCCTGCGCCTGCGTCTCTGCCTTGCCGTCCTCTGACTTGTCCTTGCCACCACAGCCGGACAAGGCTGCGGAAGCCAGCATGGCCGCACATAAAGTCAGGGCGATCCATCTTTTCTTTTTCATTTCCTTTCCTCCTTCTTAGATTTTACAAACTATGTTAAACCCTTGCGGGATCTAACGCAATGTATTCTGATAAAGCTCCAGGGAAACCTCCGCCATAAGCCGCTCCAATCGGGGAGTGTCTGTCTCATTTCCGCAAAAGCAGACAATAAAAGGCTCTCTTCCATAGACGATCCCCACGTCATGGGTGATCCCCGTATCCTCTCCGGTCTTATGGGCGATGTCCGGCTCCTCGGGTAGGGCCTTTAAATAAAAGGGAATCTTTCCGTTTAGCTGCTGGTCCTTAAGGATTGCAAGCATGCTTTGGCTGGAGGCCGCATCCACCAGCGTCCCCTCATATAATTTCTGGAAGAATGCCCCGGCCTCCTGAGCCGTGATCAGGTTCTGAATCCCAAGACGGGACTTCTCGGTATCAAACATTTTTCTTCTGAGCCAGGTATCTTTAAAGCCCAGCCGCCTGATCTCCTCGTTGATCTCGTCCATCCCCATCCGGTCGATCAGGATGTTGGTGGCCGTGTTATCGCTGAAAATGATCATCAGCGTGACAAGATCCAGCACAGTCACCTGAAGCCCCTCGTGGAGATAGGCCACCGCACCGCAGGAGGGCACAAAATCCGCCCTTTTCGTGGCAATCATCTCTTCCGGATCCAGCCTCCCGTCGGCAATCTTCGCAAATGCCGCCGCCATCACGTACAGCTTGATGACACTGGCCGCCATCAGCTTCTCCCCGGAATGGTAGGAATCGGTCTCCCCCGTAACCAGATTCCGATAGTAAAAGCTCACCCTGCCGGGAAGTTCCCCCAGCCGTTTCTCGATTTCCTGATGATCTACCATTGCCCTGCCCCCGTTTTCCGTCGTAAAAAGAGGCCCTGCGCCTATCCATCGCAACGGCCTCATAACATGTTTCCTATACGATAAAAAGCTTCTTACAAAAACCGACTTTATAATAGTATAAATTAACTCTTTCAAAAAAACAAGCAAAAACAAGCAATTTATAAGATAATTTATAAGAGAACCTCTCCACGGAACACCTCCACGGCAGGCCCGGTCATGAAAAGCGGCTCCCCGGAACCGGCCCAGGAGATCTCCAGATCCCCTCCCAGAAGCCTCACGACACCGGCATTCCCCACAAATCCCATGGTCTTAGCCGCCGCAAAGGACGCACAGGCTCCGGTCCCGCAGGCCATAGTCTCCCCACTTCCCCGCTCCCACACCCGCATGGAAAGTGTTCTCCCGTCTTCCACCTGGATCGCCTCCACGTTCACGCCGTCGGGAAATCTGGAACTTTTTTCTACCACAGGGCCGAAATCGAGGATCGCCGGAAGTTCTGGGGGACTGCCAAAGAACACCGCATGAGGATTTCCCATATCCACTGGTGTGAACAAAAGCTTTCGCCCTTCCCAGACAAAGGTCTCCTGCTCTCCCACCGCAGGAATCCCCATATCCACCTCCACCAGATGAACCCTTCCGTTTTCCGGCCGGCACCTCACATGTCGAACCCCGCTGTCCGTCTCCACGGCCATATCCGCTTTCCCGACAAGCCCCGTCTCATAGGCATACTTGGCCACGCACCGGATCCCATTCCCGCACATGGCTCCCCTGGAGCCGTCCGCATTGTACATCTCCATCCTGCAGTCCGCCTGCTTGGACGGACAGATCAGGATCAGGCCGTCTGCGCCCACACCGAAGTGCCGGTCACTGATGCGCTTCGCCACAAGCTCCGGCTTCTTTACCGTCTCCTCAAAACAGTTCACGTACACATAGTCGTTTCCAAGCCCCTGCATCTTCGTAAATTTCAAATCCAACCGCCTTTCCAGGCCCTTAGCCATCCTGCTCCCAGGCGGCAGAGCCCTCATTGCTTCATAATATCAAGAATCATGTGAGCCGTCTCCACCATGTTCGTGCCGCTGTCCATGCTGCACTTCTGGACATAACGGTGGGCCTCCGTCTCTGTCATATGGTTTCGCTCCATCAACACCTCTTTCGCTCTGGCGATCACCGCCTGTTCTCCCTCGTCCCTTATTTTGGGCTGTGCCCTCCGCTTTCTCCTGCGTCCAAGCAGAGCTTCCTCCATCATAGTCAGTGTGTCGATCAGATCATGGAGCTTTAGGGGCATGCCGATGCAGACCAGGTTGTCGCCCGACGCCTCCCCCCAATGCCGTTCCGAGGCAATGAGAAGCATTTCAAATCCGTCCGGAAGGTATTCCTGCAGCTCCCCGTAGCGCATGTCCGCAAAACGGTATCCGCAGACCACAATGCCCTCACTCAGCCCTTCCATGCAATTCAATGCCTGGGCTCCTGTGGTACAGATGGCGACGACCCGAAATCCGTTTCTGTTCAGGATGTTCCGAATATTTTTCGCATCCTCGGCCTTTGGAAAGGCTACGATGATATTCGCCATGCTGTCACCTCCCAGCCACATATGGGGAACCTAGTAGCGGTTCAGGTATTCTCTCGTCTCCCATTCCGTCACCTGTCTGCGATAAGTATCCCATTCTTTTCGCTTTGCATCAATATACTGTTTTGCCAGAGATTCCCCCATGACTCCCGCAATGAACTCGTCGGCCTCCAGGGCGTCGATGGCCTCGCACATATTTTTGGGAAGCCGCTCAATGTCAAGCGTCTTCCGCTCCTCGTCCGTCCAGGCAGACACGTTCACATCCACGCTGGGACAAAGCTCCAGCTCCTTTTCGATCCCCTCAAGTCCCGCTGCCAGACAGGCGGCAAACACGAGATACGGATTTGCGGTGGGATCGGGAGAGCGAAGCTCCAGCTTGGCATGTTCCCCCATGACGGCCGGCACCCGAAGCAGCGCAAACACCGTCTCCGCCGACCAGGTGGCATAAACCGGCGCCTCAAAGCCCGGCACCAGCCTCTTGTAAGAATTCACGAGGGGATTCGTGAGGGCCGTAATAGCCCGGATATGTCTGAGGATCCCCGCCATGAACTGTCTGGCCGTCCGGCTGAGCCTGTATTTGTCCTCCCCGTCATAAAAGACGTTTCTTCCCTCTTCGTCCCAGAGGGACATGTTGATATGCATGCCGGACCCATCCACATCCGACTTGGGCTTGGGCATGAAAGTCGCATGAAGGCCGTGGCGCTTGGCGATGGACTTTACGGTCATCTTAAACGTCAGAAGATTGTCCGCCGTCTTCAAAGCCTCGCTGTATTTGAAGTCGATCTCGTGCTGTCCCGGCGCTTTCTCATGGTGGGAAGAGCGAACTTCAAATCCCATATCCTCCAGGTTCAGCACAATGTCCCGGCGCACGTTCTCCGCAAAATCCACGGGGCCTACGTCAAAATACCCCGCCTGCTCATAAGTGACCGTGGTCGGCTTCCCGTCGTCGTCGATCTGAAACAGAAAAAACTCGCACTCCGGTCCCACCTTGAACACATACCCCATCCGCTTTGCCTTTTCCAGTACCCGCTTTAAAGCCAGGCGGGTATCGGCGGCATAGGGTGTCCCGTCCACATTGTACACATCGCAGATCAGCCTGGCCACCTTCCCCTGCTTGGGCCGCCAGGGAAAGATTTCAAAGGTGTCCAGATCCGGCCTGAGAAAGAGGTCGGTCCTGGCAAACTCCCCGTAACGGTTCACGGAAATACCGTCAAAACTGCATTCGTTGTTGAGTGCCCTCTCCAACTGGCTCACCGTGATGGCCATGTTTTTCAGGACTCCAAACATGTCCGGAAACTGCAGGCGGACAAACTCCACGTCCTCCTCGCCCGCCAGCCGGATCACGTCCTCCCTGGTATACCTGTTTTCACTCATATGATAAAACTCCTTTTTTTATTCAGAAAGTAATAAACGATTGCGAAATATGAGATCCCCTGCACAGGAAAAGGGCGCACTTCCCTAAAAGAAGAAACGCCCTTGTTCTCATATAGATGATAACAGGGCATTTCCATTTTGTCAATCGTTTGCAGACATCGTCATAAATAATTTTCCAAAAACTCAAACAATCGCTCCATCTGTTCGTCGGTGCCGATGGTAATACGAAGATAATCCCCGATTCTCGGCCCGTCAAAATGCCGGACGTAAATGTTTTTCTCCCTCAAGGCATCAAAAAGCGCTTTCGCGTCCGTTCCCGGCCGGCCGGCGAAGATAAAGTTGGCGGAAGGCTCCGGGCAGACAAAGCCCAGGTCCGAAAGCCGCTCCTTCGCCCGCTCCCTGGTGGCCCGTATCTTTCCGACTGTCTCCCGGAAATATGCCTCATCCTCCAGGGCTGCCGTCCCGAGGACCAGGGAAGTCTGGTTCATGGTGTAAGAATTAAAAGAATACTTCACGTCGTTCAATGCCCGGATAAGCGCCGGCGCCCCCATGGCGTAACCGATACGGAGGCCCGCCATGGAGCGGGACTTGGAAAAAGTCTGCACCACCAGCAGATTTTCGTATCTGGACAAGAGCCCGAGGGCCGACTCCCCTCCGAAATCAATATACGCCTCGTCCACGATAACCACCGACTTCTGGTTGTGGGCAACAATATCCTCCACCTCCGCAAGGCCCAGGGCCAGGGAGGTAGGCGCATTGGGATTCGGGAAAATCACGCCGCCGTTCTCCTTATAATAGTCCTCTTTCCTAATCCGAAACGTCTCGTCCAGGGCCGGCCGCTCATAAGGGATCCTGTAAAGCTCCGCCCACACGCTGTAGAAAGAGTAGGAAATATCCGGAAACAAAATGGGCTTGCCGGAATTGAAAAAGGTCAGAAAGGACATGGCGAGGACGTCGTCGGAGCCGACTCCCACGAAGACCTGGTCCGTCCCAAGGCCGTACCGCTTCGCCAGGGCATCTACCAGCACCTGGGAGGCAGGGTCCGGGTACAGGCGCAGACGTTCCGTGTCAAAGTCCTCCAGCGCCTTTTTCACCGCCGGGGAGGGGCCATAAGGGTTTTCGTTGGTATTCAGTTTGATTACGCCTGTCTGTTTCGGCTGTTCGCCGGGAACGTAGGGAGTCACGTTTCGGAAGTTTGCTTCCCAGGGTTTCATAATAAATTCCTTTCTGTGGGTTGATGGTTAAGTGACGGAAGAAGACCGGTTCTTTCCTTCAAGGTTCCGCCGGGGAACGCCTGGAGTCTGCTCCCCGCAGACACGTCGGTTTTTTGATTTTGCTGCGTCGCCTATTACAGGCAATTTCACCTCCATCAAACCGGGTCGACTGAAATTGCCTGCGCTAGCCGCAGCAAAATCTGCAAAACCTTCCTATCGTCTGCGAGGAGCAGACTCCAGGCGTTCCCATTCAGGGACGGGTGGGAAAGAATCGGCCTTCTTCCTGTTCTGGCGCTAGGGGCCATGATATCTGCGGCTCGCCCGCAAGACCTGCAAAACCTTCCTATCGTCCGCGGGGGACAGACGCCAGGCGTTCCCATTCAGGGACAGGTGGGAAAGAATCGGCCTTCTTCCTGTTCTGGCGCTAGGGGCCATGGGCGGCGACACGGCCGCAAGATCCGCAGGGCCTTCCCGGCGGCTGCGGGGGGCAGCGGATGCCTGGAAGGTTACTCTGGCGGATGCCCACGGCGGCGCAGGAAAGCCGTGAGCAGGTACAGGACGGCCACGCCCAGGGCGGCTCCGGCGGCGTCGATGCACACGTCCCGGAGGGCGGGGGTGCGTCCGGAGGAAAACATCTGGTGCAGTTCGTCGGTGGCAGCATAGAGGACGGCCGTTCCCCAGGAGGCAAGCCACATGCCCTTCCGGGGAAAGGTATCGAAAAAGCCGAAGAGGAAAAAGCCGAGGGCGCCGTATTCGGCCACGTGGGCGCCCTTGCGGATCAGCCACTCCGGCAGGCCGAGAAAACCGGAAAAAGAACTGCTGAGAGCCCCGGACTCGCTGCCGGTCTGCCCGGAAAAATAAAAGATCACCGCCATCCACAAAAGGGAGAGCGCCAGAAAAATCCAGCGCCTCCACAATCTCTTCTTATTCTTCATGTCCTTTTGCCCTGATGACTTCCAGGACCTGAGATACATATTTTTCACAAAGCTCGTCGGTCCTCGCCTCCACCATGACCCGGATCACCGGCTCCGTGCCGCTCTCCCGAACCAGGATCCGGCCGTCATTCCCGAGAGCCTTCTCCACCTCGGCCACCGCAGCCTGCACGTCCTGATCCGCCCTGGCGGCCGGCTTATCCTTCACCCGGATATTCTTGAGGAGCTGGGGATAGATTTCCACCGGGGAGGTCAGTTTCCCCAAGGTTTCTTTTTTCTCCAGCATGACCTCCATCAGTTTTAAGGAAGTTAAGATGCCGTCTCCCGTGGAGGCGTACTTGCTGAAAATGATATGCCCCGACTGCTCACCGCCCAGGCGGTGCCCGTTGTTCACCATGTTCTCGTAGACAAACCGGTCGCCCACGTCTGTCTTCTCATAGCGGATGCCGGCGATGTCAAAGGCCTTGTAGAGCCCGATGTTGGACATGACGGTGGTCACCACCGTGTTGGTGTCCAGCATCCCCCGCTCCTTCATGTAAAGGCCGCAGACATAGAGGATCAGGTCTCCGTCCACCACCCGGCCGTTCTCGTCCACGGCGATGCACCGGTCTGCGTCGCCGTCGTAGGCAAAGCCCACGTCCAGGCCGTTCTCCACCACGAATTTCTGGAGTACTTCGATGTGGGTGGAACCGCAGTTTCGGTTGATGTTGGTCCCGTCGGGCTCGTTGTTGATCACATAGGTCTTGGCACCCAGGGCGTCAAAGACGCTCTTGGCAATGGAGAAAGCGCTGCCGTTGGAGCAGTCCAGCCCCACCCGCATATTCTTGAACGAACGAACCGCCAGAGAGATCAGATAGCCGATATACCGGTTCCTTCCCTGGGAATAATCCGAAGCCCGGCCGATCCCCTCCTTCACCGCAAAGGGAATCTCCCCGGATTCCCCGTCGATGTAAGCTTCGATCTGGGCCGTCACCTCCTCGTCCAGCTTCTCCCCCCTGCCGTTCAACACCTTGATCCCATTGTCATAGAAGGGATTGTGGCTGGCAGAGATCATGATCCCGCAGTCAAAATCCTCCGTCCGCACCACGTAGGACACGCTGGGCGTGGTGGTCACATGGAGCAGGCAGGCGTCCGCCCCGGAAGCCGTGAACCCCGCCACCAGAGAATACTCAAACATGTAGCTGCTGCGCCTGGTATCCTTGCCGATGACCACCCGGCACTTGCTTCCCGTCCTGGCCCCGTAATACCATCCCAGGAACCGCCCCACCTTGTAGGCGTGCTCCACCGTCAAAACCCGGTTGGCCTCCCCCCGGAAGCCGTCCGTTCCAAAATACTTACCCATCTCCTGCTCCTGTCCAGTTATAACCCACTTTATTTTCTGATGATCTCCAGATACCGGGAGAGGGCGTCCTGCCACGCGGGAAGCCGCTCAAATCCGTTGGCCTCCAGCTTATCCTTCGCCATGCGGCTGTTCTTCGGCCGCTTCGCGGCCGCGGGGAACATCTTCCCGTAGGTCTCGCTGTCCACCGGCGTCACCTTCACGTCCATACCCGCCTGCTTAAAGATCTCACAGGCGAACTCATACCAGCTGCAGAGACCCTCGTTGGTGGCGTGATACCTTCCGTACTTCTCCGTCTGGATCATATCCACCAGAAGTCTCGCCAGGTCGTAGGTGTAGGTGGGGGAGCCGATCTGGTCGTCCACCACGCTGACGGCCCCGTTTGCCTCGCCCAGGCGCAGCATGGTCTTGATGAAATTCTTGCCGTTGACGCCAAACACCCAGGCGATCCGCACCGTGAAGAACTTCTCCACGTACTCCTCAATGGCCAGCTCCCCGTCATACTTGGACAGGCCGTAGGCATTCAAGGGATTCCGCTCGTCGTCCGGCTCCCAGGGTCTCTCGCCCTCACCGTCAAACACATAGTCCGTGCTGATATACATCATCTTGAGGTCCAGATCCTTACAGACCTTCGCGATATTCTCCGTGCCGCCGCCGTTGATCTTCCTGCAAAGTTCCAGCTTCTCCTCCGCCGCGTCCACCGCCGTGAACGCCGCGCAGTGGATCACCGCGTCCACTTTCGCCTCCGTGATCACCGCCCGGACCGCCGCCGCGTCCGTGATGTCCATCTCCTCGATGTCCACGCCGACGCCCTCGATGCCGCGCTTCGCAAGCTCGTTCATCACGTCATAGCCAAGCTGGCCCTTGACGCCCGTCACCAATACCTTCATGCCCTGCCTCCTGCTCTATTTTTATTCCGCACCGCACCGCTTAATGCAGGCGGTTTCCATACATGTTCTCAAAATAATTGCTGTACTCCCCGCTCAGGATATGCTTCCACCAGTCCTGGTTGTCCAGATACCACTGAATGGTCATGGCAATACCGGTGTCGAAGGTGTACCTGGGCTCCCAGCCAAGCTCCGTCTCGATCTTCGTCGGGTCGATGGCATAGCGCCTGTCATGGCCCGGACGGTCCGTCACGTACTGGATCAGGCTCTCCGGCTTGTCCAGGGCCTTAAGGATCGTCTTCACCACCTCCAGGTTGGTCCGCTCGTTGTGGCCGCCGATGTTGTAAACCTCCCCGACCCTTCCCTTCCGGATGATCAGGTCGATGGCGGCGCAGTGGTCCGAGACATGGAGCCAGTCACGGACGTTCTCCCCCTTCCCGTAGACGGGGAGGCTCTCGTCGGCCAGGGCCCGGCTGATCATAAGCGGGATCAGCTTCTCCGGAAAATGATAGGGGCCGTAGTTGTTGGAGCAGCGGGAGACCGTCACCGGCGTCCCGAAGGTCCGGTAATAAGCCAACACCAAAAGGTCGGCCCCCGCCTTGCTGGCCGAATAGGGACTCGACGTATGAAGGGGCGTCTCCTCCGTGAAAAACAGGTCCGGCCGGTCCAGGGGCAGGTCCCCGTAAACCTCGTCGGTGGACACCTGATGATAGCGCTTCACGCCAAACTGCCTGGAGGCGTCCAGAAGCGTCTGCGTCCCCATGACGTTGGTCTGCACGAACAGGCCCGGGTTGGTGATCGAGCGGTCCACGTGGCTCTCCGCCGCAAAATTGACCACCACGTCAAACTGCTCCTTCTCAAACAGGTCCATGATAAAGGGCCGGTCTGCGATGTCGCCCTTCACAAACTTATAATTGGGCGCATCCTCCACCGGCTTTAAGGTCTCCAGGTTCCCCGCATAGGTGAGCAGGTCCAGATTGACGATCACGTCCTCCGGATACTTGTTCACCATGTAATGCACAAAATTTCCGCCGATGAACCCGGCGCCACCCGTCACTAAAATCTTCATTTCGCATTCCTCGCTTTAGTCAAACTTCTTATCTATATATTTTCCGTCCATGACGTCTTTTAAATACGCACCATACTGATTTTTTTTGAGAACCTCATAGGTCTCCATCAGCTCCTCCCTGCTGATCCAGCCCCTGAGGTAGGCGATCTCCTCCAGGCAGGCGATCTTCCGGTGCTGGTGGGTCTCCACGGTCTTGACAAAATTGGTGGCGTCCACCAGAGACTCATGGGTCCCCGTGTCCAGCCAGGTAAAGCCCTGCCCAAGCAGCGTCACCTCCAGCTCGCCGTTCTCCAGGTAAATCTTGTTGAGGTCCGTGATCTCCAGCTCGCCGCGGGCGGAGGGCTTCAGGTTCTTCGCATACTCCACCACCCGGTTGTCGTAAAAATACAGGCCGGTTACGCAGTAATTGGATTTGGGATGGGCGGGCTTTTCCTCCAGGGAGATGGCCTTCCCCTCCTCGTCAAACTCCACAATGCCGAACCGCTCCGGGTCGTCCACGTAATACCCGAAGACCGTGGCGCCGGTCTCCTTGGCCGCCGCCTCCCGAAGCCTCCTGGTCAGGCCGTTGCCGTGGAAAATGTTGTCCCCCAGCACCATGGCGACGGAGTCCGTCCCGATAAATTCCTCCCCGATGATAAATGCCTGGGCCAGTCCGTCGGGGCTCGGCTGCACCGCATAGGAGAGCTCGATACCGAACTGATGGCCGTCCCCCAGAAGGGATTCGAACCGGGGCGTGTCCTCCGGCGTGGAGATGATCAAGATCTCCCGGATGCCCGCATTCATCAGGACGGACAGCGGATAATAGATCATCGGCTTGTCATAGATCGGCAGAAGCTGTTTCGATGTCACCTTGGTAAGCGGATACAGGCGCGTGCCGCTTCCCCCGGCAAGAATAATACCCTTCATGGAGTACCTCCTTCAATTCATTCTCATTTCTCATCACTCAGTATTCCCAGTCACGCAGTGGCGAATTCGGCAGAAAACCATAAAAAACCAAGGCCTTCCGAAAAGCCCATATACTGGTAATATAGCACACCTTCCCGCCTTTTGCAATGAATACTATACGATTCGCCCCACAACGCCCATCAAAAGCTTCATCAAAATATTTCCATGGTAGAGGGCCCTTAAGAAGCCGTTGGCATCGATCTGGGCCAGCACCTTCACGCCGAATTCCGTCGCGGAGAAGGGGACCAGCAGAAGGAACAGGATCTCCAACACCAGAAAACCCTTAAAAATCCCCAGGAGCGCCCCGGCGAAGTGATTGATGCCGTGAATGACCGGCAGGCGGTCCACCACGTTAAAGGCCATAAACAAAATATGGAGGGCGAAGAACACGATCATAAAGGTGAGGAGATAGCCGATGATGTTCAGGCACACATTCCCCACGAAGCTTCCGATATAGTCCGTAAAGCGGTCGACGCCAAACTGCTCGTAAACGGCGCTGTTGTTGTTCTCCGCAAGGGTGTCCTTAAGGCTCTGCGGCAGCGGAAGCATGTCGATGACCCTCGCCTGATCGGCGGCGGAGAGCCCCGTGTCCACATGCTCTTTCACCTGTTCCCTCACCTGTTCCCCGCCAAAAAGCTCCGCAGGGACCGTCGTACCCGCCGGAATCCTGGTACCGGCCGGGATCGTCGTCCCGTCGGGAAGGGTGAGGTCCATGGGAAGGGTCACGTCCTGCTCCAGGGTGACGCTGCCGCCCTCCTCCCGGGCCACGCCGCCGCCCAGCCGCTCCGCCACCGCCGAGTCAAGCCGGGCCTCGATGGCCGAACCCACCTTGCCTGCGATCCATTCGTCCAGCCCGGTGTTCCGCTTAAGGAGCCCGGTCACAAACGGATTTAACGCCGAAACCACGATCCCGGCCACGAGGAGCGCCGCCAGAGAGAGACTGCTCTTCAAAAAGCCCCTGGCCGCCCCCGCCACAATGTTCACGATGATGATGCCGATCGCACAAATAAAAACAAAATTGATCCCCATGATGTCTACCTGCCTGTCAACACATATTTTTCAATCCCATACGCCACGCCGTCCTCGTCGTTGCCGAGGGTCACCAGATCGGCGGCTGCCTTGACCTCCTCCGACGCGTTCCCCATGGCCACTCCAAGGCCCGCAGCCCGCAGCATGGAGACGTCGTTCTCCCCGTCCCCGAAGGCCATGGTCTGCTCCGGCGAGAGCCCCAGGTGGGCCGCCAGTGCGAGAAGTCCCCTTCCCTTGGTGGCATCCGCATGGTTGATCTCCAGATTGTTTCCCAGGGAGGAGGTCACCGAGAGCCCGTCAAACTGCGCAAGATCCCGCCTGGCCTGCTGCCGCACGGCCTCCGCATCCTCTCGGAAAAACAAATTGAACTTTTCCACGGTCAGGCTCCCGTCGGCCACCAGCTCCCCGAGTCCCTCCGTGGGCGTCCTGGTGGAACGGATCAGCATGCGCCGGGGCTCGTCCGGCATAAACGTCTCTACCTTATTATAATACTCCGGCTCCATCCGGGCGATCCCGTCGATACAGACGTCCCGCACGGCGTGATACCTGGCGATAAACTCCCAGAGTTCCACCGCCCGCTCCGTCGAAAACGCCTGCCTCACGATGGGCTCCTGCCGCCCCATGTCCCAGACGGCCGCCCCGTTCACCGTGATGGCGTAACGGATAAAGGGCAGTTCCCGTATCTTTGAAGAAAGCCCCGTCAGGCTCCTTCCCGTGGCCGGAACGATCCGGATGCCTCTCCCCGCCGCCTCCGAAAGTGTCCGGACGGAGCGCTCCGTCAGTCTCTTGTCCGTGGTCAAAAGGGTGCCGTCCAGATCCAGCGCGATCAGCCTGATGTCTCTTTCCATCGTTCTCTGTTTCCTTTCTCGGCCTTCTTCCGTCATTTAGGGAAACGCTGATTAAAGCGTTTCCCGCACCGGATTTGCACCGCAAAGCGGCATATTCCTTTGCAAATCCGTATGCCTCTGCCAGAGGCGCTAAGGAAACTGTGATTTAATCAGCGTTTCCTTAGCTCCAGTTCTCTCATGGTCTTGGAACCGATCTGCACGTAGCGCCGCTCCCCAAGACCAACCAGCTTGTCCGTGCCTCCCGGAAGCGTCCCCTCATACTTAAGCTTCCCGGAAACATTGTAAATCCGGCACTGGGCCTCCCGGTACAGCAAAACCTGAGAACCGGAAACCTCCACATGCTCATATTCCCCGGGAATCTCTTCCGAAAAAAGTTCCTTCCCGTCTGCACCGTAGAGAAACAGTCTCTTCGGCCCGCCGCTCTCCGAGACAACCACTCCCGCATACTCATCCGAATAGCAGATGCTGCCAATCTCACCATTTATATCCACCTGTTTCGCAAGTTCCGGCTGTACCGTATGCTCCAGAGAATAGAAACATAGCCGGTCCTGGGCAAAGGCGCAGGCATGAGTATTGTCCAAAAAACAGACCCTCGCCACGATGGCATCCTCATATTCTTTGAATCCGCCCACCAGCCGGTCTTTCACGCTCTGCCCCTCGTCGTCAAAGTTGTAAAAAACTACCTGATTCTGCATCAGCCCCTCATCCAGGTACACATAGGAGACCATGAGGAGCATCCCATCGGGAGAAATAGAAAGGTCTATGGGATAGCCATTTCCAGCCAGTGTAGTCTGCACCTCCACCTGAAGCTTTTTCCCATCCTTGTCATAAAAGGCAATGAGGTTGCTCTTCGAATCCTCCAAAATCGCCACCGTGATTCCGGTGGCAGACACAGAAACCTTGGAAATGGGAAGTTCCGTCGTCACTGTCCCCAGACATCCCGTTTTGTCACAGATATAGATATGATATCCGTTCCGGTCCGCAACAGCCACATAATCCCCCCTCACTGCGGCAAAAGGGGACTTCATTTCGTATGGCTGGCTCCATACCTCCTCCCCTTTTTGATTCAGATAGGAAGCCCCGTCCCTGGTATACCGGAGCACATTCTCCCCGTAAGCCTCGTAACCGGAGGATGCATCCGCCGCCAATTCCTTTTCCCAAAGGACGGCAGCCTCTTCATACTGACGATTCTCCCGGTACATACGATAGCCCAGGACACCCGCCACCGCAAGAAGTACCACAGAAACCACCACCGTCAGCCAGACCAGACGCTTCTTCCGATCCTTTCCCCGGCGCTGTTCCTGCTCTTCCTCATCTGGAAATCTCCCAAATGGCGTCACCGATCCACTTTGCCGAACCTCCTGCATAGGAACTGCCGTCTCACTGTCGATCACTCCGGCCCGCAGCCTCCGTTTCCTTCTCTCTCTGTCTTTGTTCCTGTCCATATCTGATTCCTTCCCTCTTGCATAAGTCCCATTATACGCAAAAGAACTGCCGAATTCAACTCCTTTCCCCAATATACTTCTTAATTAAAAATAAAATCTCATGATAAAAAAGACAGAATTTCTCCGGACATAACTGTTCCACATGGATCAATACTGATGAATTGCCACTCCGACAATCCCAGATTTCAAACAGATTTGATTTCAGATGGGTCTATCATTGATAATTTTTCAACATCTCTTCTAAAAACTCCGGCTTCTCCGATAAACGTGGCACTTCCTCTGCCCTACCGTCCGCAAGCATTGCATTAATCAACCTCAAAAGCCTCTGCGTTGCCGCCTCTGTGGCCTCTTTCGTCACCGATTCTGTAACTTCTTTTGTCACCGATTCCGTGACCTCTTGTTTTATTGCTTCTGCCACTTCCTGTTTCATTGCTTCCCGGGCTTCCTTCACTTCTCTTCTCACTTCCCGATCAATATACTCTCCCAGCAACATGTATCGTCCCTCCCATCTCCGGCTCCGCTTCAAACCAGCAATCCGCTCATGAATCACACTGATTCTAGACTCTCCGCTCTCTTTTGCGAGCTGATCCGTCGTATGCTCTACATAATACCAAAAGCTCCGGCACATCCGCCACGTCCCGCCCTCTGGTATTCAAAAAGATTTTTTTCGTACCGTCCCCCAAAGGAAAGTCCCTTTCCAGGCATTGATTCTCAAAGGTATACCGATAGAGGCCCTGAGAAAAAGGATCAAACGTACAGATGAAGATCACGTAGCTGGGTTTTAGCTGCGAAAAGCTTTCCCCGGGCTTGAGCGAGGTGGCATCCATCTCCGCCTGATGAAAGCGGCTCCTTTTCGGAAGATTATGCTCGTCCTCATTCTGCATCTCCAGATTGTACCCCACCTGCATCTCATCCCCAGCGTAGATGTCCAGCCGCAGGCTTCTGTAATCCGAACTGAACATCAACGTTTCCTCCGCCCGGACTTTCACCCGTCCCACCAGCTCACCCAGAAGAATTTCCAGGATCAGGCGGCAGATTTCTTCGTCTTGCAGGGCTGCGCCAAACAAAAAAGCGTCTTTTAAATTCAATTCCTGAAACGGTTTTCTCATGTCATATCCTCCTTTTTATCCCGGAGAATATTCTGTCTGGATTTATTATAGCAGGTGTGTTTTTTTCTGACAAGCATATTTTCGGGCCCCGAAAGGGTAGGCAGATCGTATTACCTTCCCTTCCGGTAAAAGCAAGCCCAGATCAAAAAGCTGAAAAATTTCTCATTCCTCCGGCAGCTTTAACACCTGTCCCTCGTAGATCAGATTGGCGTTTGCCATGCCGTTAAACTTACATACCTCTGCCACCAGGGCCGGTGTTCCTCTGCCGTAATGTTCTTTGCAGATCAGGGAGAGGGTGTCACCGCTTTTTACCACATATTCCTGGTAAGCCACATCTGCCCCGACAGGTGCCGCACTCTCTGTCTGCTCTGTCACATCAGGTTTTGTCTCCGCCTGGGTTTGTGCCGGCGGTGTCTCTTCGGAGGCTTCGACGGGCGAGGCCGTCTGCCCTGGATTCTCTGTCTCCCCGGGGGTGGTCGTCTCCGTGGGAACAATGCCTTCTGTGGAAGTGGTTTCAGAAGGTACTGCCTGCGCTCCGGCATCTTCCTGGGGCTTTTCGGTCGGTTTCACTTCCCCGGCCACCTCCCTTACCAGGGCTTGTCCGGTCTCCGCCTGTCCCCCCTCCGCCAAAACAGCTCCAGTCTCTGTCTGGTCTTTTCCAGTAATCACAGAAGCCACCTCCTTGATCCCCTGCATACCGTCATATTTGTACCAGGCCGCCAGACCAAAACCTGCACCACAAAGAAGGGCCGCCACACTGACCGTCCGAAGCGCTTTCGATATGGTATTTCCCCCTGCCGTCTGCGGTTCCTTCTCCTGCTTTCCGTCCATAATGCTTCGAAATTGTCTGGTGGCTTCGTCGGAAACACCTCTCGCCGGCTGCAGGGCAGTAAATTCTGTCTTTCTCACCGGTTCCCTGGAAATCATATATTCCTGCATCTGTTCGTTCCGCTCGTAATATATGTAGTACCCTTGAAGTCGATGTCCTCCCTGGGTATCGAACCGATAGACCGTTTCCTCCTCTCGATTTCCATCGTAAACCAAAAGCACCTGATGAGGGCTTCTAAAATTTTCACTGTGGCTCTTTTGTAAATTGTAAATATCTGTCATCCGGCTGTCACTGCTGCATAAAAACCAGCCGCAAATCTCCACCTCCTTGAAACACTTTTCTGCCTGTTCGTAGACATCGTTCCAGGCGGACGCTGTCATGATCACCCGCCCGTCATCTACCTCATAATCCCTTGCCACGATGGCTCCCCGGACAAACAGGCAGGGAATGTCCTGTCCTTTTTCCTGCCTGCCGAGGAGAATGCCGACACAGGTTTCGTTCTTCCTTCTCATTTTTTCGATAAAGGTTGCCACATAATCTTCCAAATACAGGCCCAGTTCTTTGTCAATATCCCCAATCTGCCTGATATTTCTGGGTATTTCCATAATCCATGTCCCTTTCTGCATCTGAAGACCCGACGCAGCCAATCCCTGCACAGATACAATCTGCCAGCTCCATCACCACGGAAAGTCGGGTATTCTGCAAGAGAGGTTCAAAATTGCCCCCGTATCCCACAATTCCCGTGATAAAAATGTCTCCCACAGACATCAAATTTTTGCTGACTCCTAACCCCGGCCGAATGGCGCCGCGTCCCAGCGTAATATAACCCACATGCTCATATCTGCCTACCGATGCATCGACAGCCACGATGACGTAATCCCGATAATACTGTCCGATCATCTCCATGGTTTCCTTTAAATTTACTGCATGGATGGGCTGCATCAATGTGCCGAATACCCGGTACTCTTCTCCTTTCGTTCTCTGCAGCTTGTAGCCCACCAAAGGTCCAAGACTGTCTCCTGTGGATCGGTCACTCCCTATGCAAAGGAACAACACCCGTTCTTTCTTTGTACTTTTTCTCACTTCTGCCACCAGCTTTTTAAACTGGCCTCCGAATAATTCCGGTGAGAACCATTTTCCGGCTTTATGGTAATAAATCTGTCTATTCATATGACCACCATCTCGCCCCTCTCAGGGAGGACCTCCTCTCCTAGGGCAATTCCTTTTATCCGGAGTATTTCCCATTTTTTTCATATCTAAACCACAATCCGATCAAACACATCATCTCATAAATCCAATGCAATCCCTTTGATGGTTCCATCCCTTACATCTGCACGGAGCCGCACCAAAATCCAAAATCTTCATTCCGGTTTCCCAAGGCCCGTTTAAACTCCGGAAGGCCAAACATGGAAGCCATAAATTTCTCCTGAGGCTTGAAGATTCCAGGCACTCCCAAAATATATTGATATCCTGATTGAAACCGCTTCGTCTGTGTCCTTTTTCTTCTGGCCAGGATCAAATACTGATACTGAAAATATCCGTGGAGGACGAAGCTATTGTTTCCATAAGGCCAGTTTTCTCTGGGCAATCGTCCAAGATCCTGAATGTGGATCTGCAAAACCTCCCAGCCCTCCTCCGCCAAAATTCGCTTCCTGGGCAAAATCTTTTTCAGACATTCCCAGAGAGGAAGTTCCGTAAAGCCCTCACGGAAATAGAAATGATCCGGCATACGCCCTACAGTGGCGGCAGGCTCCTCTTTCGAACTCGGCTCCGATTCTGGTTCTATTTTGGATATCTGCTCTGCTTTTGGTTCTGCCTTTCCTTGATCATTCCATTCCACTTTCGTTTTCTCTTTTATTTCCGGCTCCACTTCTGCTTTCGGTTCCGCCTTTGCTTCTGCTTTCCCTTCTGTTTCCGGTCCCGCCTTTGGCCCTGCTTTCCCTTCTGTTTCCGCTTCCGTCTTTGAGCCTACTTTTGACCCCAGCTCCATCCTCTTCGCCAGTGATTCTGTTTCCTGAAGCTTTGCTTTCAAGGTCTCCACATCCACCAGCTCTATGCTCACAGGCTCCGCCTTCGCCGTCCCTTCGGTCTGGCGAAACACCTCCATTCCGGTCAGCGGCTTCGGCTCCTTTGCCTGTACCAGCGACGCTGCCTTCAGAGCAGGACCTTCTCCAGCGATCCGGGCATCCCGCAAGGCCGTGATATGTATGACGGTATCGTCCCAAGTAGTCAGATATGCCTTTTGCACAGAGCCTTTATTCCGCAAGTATAAGCCTTTCAAAAAGTCCAAGCCGTAACCGCTTCCGCCAAGATTATCCTCCTGTTTTCCAAATACTGCTTCTCCCATTCCGTTTTTTACGGGAATCCGCCCCAGAGGAACCAACAAACATTCCTCATCCTGATATCCATAGCCGTAGAGGGTCAGTTCTCGGCCGCTGTATTCATATGCGCCCCTGATACTGATGCTAATCCGGCACTGGCCATTCCTGGCCTCAATTTTGGCAAATCCCACATTCTTTGTCTTCATATCGCCTTCATAGGCATATATATATGAGATAAAACGCCTGTACTCTGCCAATGATCACCACTCCTTCTTCTCTATTCTATGCAGGAGAAACAGGAAATAGAACTGATTTTGGCAATATGTACACTTGTGCAGAAAAAAGAGACGGCTCCCGTTTCCGGCAGCCGCCTCTCCCGCGTCTTTCTCTGCATATCCTTTTTGATCGATTTCCTTTACTCTTCTTCCTCCGCCTCCAGGAGCGTACTCTCATACTTCGCCAGAATAATGTTCTGAATCTTGTCTCTGGTGTCGGAATTGATGGGATGGGCAATATCCCGATACTCCCCGTCTGCGGCTTTTCTGCTGGGCATGGCAATGAACATGCCCTTTTCTCCCTCAATCACTTTGATATCGTGTACGACAAACTCATTATCCAGGGTAATGGACACAATGGCCTTCATTTTTCCTTCTTTTGATACTTTCCGAACCCTCACGTCTGTAATCTGCATGTTACACAGTCCCCTTCCTTTGTCCCTTGTTCTCAAAGCTTATAGCACAAATCTCTCATTTTTTTCGATCACAATCTTGATGTTGTCCGGCTCGCCAATATAAGTCATATTGGCACGGATGGTGTCTCTGCTCTCCACGATACAGTTCTCGATCCGCGTATTGTCGCCGATGTAGACATCGTTCAGGATAATGGAATTTCGGATGATGCAGTTGTTTCCGATATAGGCCTTCTTGAACAGCACGGAATTCTCCACCTCGCCGTTGATGATGCAGCCGCTGGAAATCAGGCTGTTGCGCACCCTCGCCCCCACGTTGTACTTGGCCGGCGGATTGTCATCCACCTTGGAGTACACATCGGGATAGGTGTTGAAGAAGTAATTGCGCACCTCCTGCTTTAAAAACTCCATGTTGGTCTTATAATAAGCGTCCACGCAGGAAATATTGCTCCAGTAGGAATCCAGCTTGTAGGCGTAGATCCGCTTCATGTTCTTGTAACGGATGAGGATATCCTGAACAAAATCGTAGCGGTCCTCCTCGACGCACTTTTCAATCAACTCGATGAGCTGACGGCGGCGGATCACGTAGATCCCGCAGGATACCGTATGGGAGGTGGCCACCATGGGCTTTTCATCAAAGTCCACGATCCGTCCGTCCTCACTGGTCCGTACCAGTCCAAAGCGGCTTACGTCCGCATCCTCCGGCATGTCCTTGCAGACCACGGTGATGTCCGCCTGCTTCGCAATGTGATACTCCAGAACCTTGTTGTAGTCCAGCTTGTAGACACCGTCGCCGGAGGCAATCACCACGTAAGGCTCATGGCTGTTCTTCAAATAGTTGAGGTTCTGCCAGAGGGCGTCTGCCGTGCCTCTGTACCAGTTGTTGTTGATGGCCGACAGGGTTGGTGTGAACACGTAAAGTCCTCCCTGCTTTCTTCCGAAATCCCACCATTTAGAAGAGCTCAAATGCTCGTTTAAGGAGATGGAATTATACTGGGTGAAAACCGCCACCTTTTTGATATGGGAATTGGTCATGTTACTCAGGGAAAAGTCGATGGCCCTGTAGCTGCCGGCCACCGGCATGGCGGCCACGGCCCGCTTCTCGGACAATTCCCTCATTTTCTTATTGTTACCGCCTGCCAGAATAATACCTACCGCTCTCACTTTTCTCCACCTGCCTTTATAATGTAATCTCCGCTCTCCAGGCTGCCGTCCGGATAATCCGCCGCCTCTGTCACGCCGGAGATAGCCGTGTTCCTCCCAATGCTCACATTGTCGGGAATGGAGGAATCCTCGCCCACCGTCACCAGGTCAAAGGCGTAAACCTTGGGATTCAGCTTGCTCTCCGCATAGCTTCCGCAGCCCAAGCGGACATTGGAGCCGACCGTCACATTATCCGCGACAATCGCCTTGTCCACAATGGTTCCGTCGCCGATCACAACTCCGGACATCAGGATGGAATCCCGGACCACGGCGCCTTTCCCGATCTTCACGCCGACACCCACCACCGAATTGTAGACTTCGCCGTAAACCTCGGTGCCCTCGGCGATGATGCTCCGCTCAATGATGGAATCACCGGAAATATACTGGGGTGGAAGGATATCACTCTTGGTGTAAATCTTCCAAAACTCCTCATAGAGATTGAACACGGGAATGATGTCCACCAGCTCCATGTTGGCCTCCCAGTAGGAGCCGAGGGTCCCCACGTCCTTCCAATAGCCGTTGTACTCAAAGGCAAAAATCCGGTCGCCCTTGCTGTGGCAGTAGGGGATCACGTGCTTGCCGAAATCACAGCCCGGCTCATCGGACATCTTGATCAGGGCTTCCTTAAGAACTTTCCAGCTGAAGATGTAGATACCCATGGACGCCAAGTTGCTCCTGGGATGGGCCGGCTTCTCCTCAAACTCCGTGATCCGGCTGTTTTCGTCGGTGATCACCACACCGAAGCGGCTGGCCTCCTCAATGGGCACCGGAAGGGCTGCAATGGTAATGTCCGCATTGTTCGCCTTGTGGTAATCAAGCATCACCTCGTAATCCATTTTATAAATGTGATCCCCCGACAGGATCAGCACATAATCCGGATTATAGGACTCCATGTACTGAAGATTCTGGTAAATGGCATTGGCTGTGCCCGTATACCATTCGCTGTTGTTGCTCTTCTCATAGGGCGGGAGCACTGTCACGCCTCCGATGTTCCGATCCAGATCCCACGGAATTCCAATCCCGATATGGGAATTCAAACGGAGCGGCTGATATTGGGTGAGCACGCCCACCGTATCGATACCGGAGTTAATGCAGTTGCTAAGCGGAAAATCAATAATGCGATATTTGCCGCCAAAGGCCGTGGCCGGCTTGGCCACGTTCGCCGTCAATACTCCCAGCCTGCTGCCCTGCCCGCCGGCCAGCAGCATTGCAATCATCTCTTTCTTAACCACACTATCACCTCTTGCTGTTAAATTATAGTTATGTCTCTAATATATCACATCTTTTAGAATAAGTGAACAATTATTTTTCCATTTTATAATAAATTTTATGCATTTTATGAAACCCAATGTTTTGCTTCTCTTTTCCTCTTGTGATATAATGTTCGAAAAGGGCCGTTTATCACAAAACTTGCCTGGTAAATACCCAATTTCTAGTATTTTCAGAAAGGAACCTTTCTATGAAATTTATTCATACTGCCGATATCCACCTGGGATGCCAGCCGGACCGTGGTTTTCCCTGGTCCAAGGAACGCTCCCTGGACATCCTAAGTGCGTTTCGGGAATTTATAGAAGCCTGCCGCAAAGAACACCCGGACCTTTTGCTGATCGCCGGCGACTTATTCCACAGACAGCCCACTCCCGTGGAGCTCAAAGAAGTCAATTCCCTCTTTGCGGATATTCCCGACATTCCCGTGGTTCTGATCGCCGGAAATCACGACTGCATACGGCCTGGGTGTTCCCTGACCGAATTTTCCTGGGCGCCCAATGTGACCCTCCTATCTGGGGCAGAGCCGGAAACGGTTTCCTTTGACCGTCTGAATACCGTAGTCCACGGTTTCAGCTACCATTCCAGGGAGATCCGGGAACCTCTTTGCGACGGTCTCACCGCCCCAAAGGACGGAAACTTCCATATCCTCTTGGCCCACGGCGGCGACGAAACCCATATCCCCTTTGACAAAAAGAGGTTCGCCGCCTCTGGCTTTTCCTATACGGCCCTCGGCCATATCCATAAGCCGGAATTCTCTGAAACAGGGCGGTACGGCTTCCCCGGCTCCCTCTCTCCCCTCGACCTGACGGAAACGGGGACCCACGGCTATCTGGTGGGCGAGCTTAACCGGGACGGAGAGGGAGAATCCTTAACGCTTTGTTTCACGCCCCTCCCCTCCCGAAGCTACATCCCCTGCCAGGTGAAAGTGACGGAAAAGACCACCAACCAGACACTATTTCAGACGCTCGGAAAGTTCATGAAGCAGTACGGTCCATCCAACATGTACAAGGTGACACTGAACGGAAAGCGGGACCCCCATCTTGTCTTCAATGAAGAATATCTTCGCACTGCGGGACGGATTATTTCCTTTCGGGATCACACGGTTCCTTCCTATTATATAGATGAGCTGTTAATGAGTCACAGAAACGACATCATCGGTGATTACATCACCGCTTTCCTGCCGGACGGCAAAGAAGAGAGTCTCACCGACCCGGTCCGCCTGAAGGCCTTCTACTATGGATTAGACGCATTGCTTTCCAATTTTGACACAGACACAGGAGAATCTTAAATGCAATTAAAGGATATACATATTTCCGGATTCGGAAAATACCACCACCGAGATATGTCCTTTTCTGAGGGCATCAACGTCATTTACGGAGAAAACGGCTCCGGCAAATCAACGCTCCACGCCTACTTAAAAAGCATGCTCTTTGGCATGGAACGAAGGAGGGGACGGGCCGCAGGGCATGACGCTTATTCCCACTACAATCCCTGGGATGCACAGGCCTCCTACGGCGGCTCCCTCACCATCTCCACAGAAGACGGCGATTATCGAATCGAACGGTGCCTGGACACTCAGAACCGCTCTCTTTCTGTGAGAAAAGAGGAGAGCGGGCAAATTGTCGCCACCAGACAGGAGGAACTGGCTTTGTTTCTCGGGCAAATTTCCGAGGAAACCTATCGAAACACCATCAGCGTCGAGCAGCTTAAGGCGGCCACCGACGGTTCCCTCAGCCAACATTTGAAAAACCGTCTTTCCAGCATTGCCCTTTCCGGCACCTCCACCCTGGATGTCACGAGGGCCCTCACTTCTTTGAAGGAACAAAAAAAAGCCTTAAAGCAGCAGTTGAACCCGGAAGCCTCCGCCGGCTACCATGCGGTTCTTGCAAAAATCAATGATGCAGAAGAAACCTTAAAGGAAATGGGCGGTAAACCGGAGAGCCGGAAGGAACAGGTCAAAGATCTGGAAAAACAGATGGAAGCCGAAAATGGCAAACGGCGGTTTCTGGAGAAAAATATCGAAGCGAATCGGCAGGCCCTTGAAGAACACAGCCTGTCCTCCATTGATGACGTCGATCTCTACAAGGAGCGGCTTCACGATGCCTATGAAGCCCACCGGATGGCCCTGGGCGAGGATGTGGACGGAAAAAAACATGGGCCAAGGCTCCGGGACGTCCTTTCCGGTATCTTTGCCACCATCGCCTTTCTGATTTTGGCCGTTGGAAGTCTTTTCTATGAAGACCTTCCCTTTACCGATACGCCGTTTCCTCTGCCGAGACTGCCGTTTCTTGTCTTGTTTTTTGGCGGAGCCGGAATCGCCCTGCTTATCACCATCCTCCTGTTTGTCCGTTCCAGGAAAGAGGATTCCGCTTCTGCGGCCATAGCCACAGAAACAGAACAGTTTATCCGGAATGAGTATGAGATCCATCTGGGAAGCCCCGAAATCTCGGAAACTTCCCGGACTGCTATGAAAAAGAAATTCATGGAATACCAGGGTCTCCTGGACGCGCGCAAAAAAAATCAGGTTCTTCTGGAGGAATCCTTGCTGAACGTCGCCGCTCTGCAAGAACAGCTCCAGGCCGCCAGGGACGAGATGAGTCGCTGCCAGAAGGAGGCATGGGAATTCGAGCAGGCGCTAAAAATCCTCGCCGGTCTGGAAGAGGAAAAGCAGTCCCTGGCGAAGCACATGGAAAACAATGAGAGCCTGGAAGAAAAAATCAAGGCAATCTCCCTGGCCGAAGAGACGATCTCTTCTTTGGCCTCCAAGATTCATGAAACCTTCAGTCCTCTGTTAAACAGCCGAGTCTCCGAAATTATGACCGCCATCACAAACGGCGTTTATGATCAGTTTCACATTGACGAAAACCTGGCTGTCACTGTGAGAAACGGCGGGCGTTCCATTCCCCTGGATTCCTTAAGCCGCGGAACCATCGAACAGGTTTATCTTGCCCTTCGCATCGCCGCCGTGGAAATCCTATTTCCGGAAAGCTCCCTGCCTCTTCTCCTGGATGATACCTTCGCCTACTACGATGATTCCCGACTCTCCAACACCCTGAAATGGCTGGCAGAGTCCTATCCCGGACAGATTTTTCTTTTCACCAGCCATAAAAGAGAGGCGGCTTTCCTGTCAAGGATGAAGGTCCCTTACCAGCTTTTGGTGTTGAATTAAGCTCCTGCCCGCTCCCTCAGCTCTTCCAGAAATACGGCCCGCGCCTCAAACTGGTTTTCCAGTACGCGGAGTTTGTCGACATTGCGGGCCGGAATCCATGCCTTATTGGAATTGACGTAATAGTTCATCTGTTTCCAGTATTTTTCTGGATACAAAAACAAAATATAGAGGTATCTCCATTCTTCTCCGGTAAGTGGCTGTACCGCCGTATAGATATCCAAAAGTCTGCACCCGAGCTTCGGATTCCATCGATGTTTTTCCAAAATCTTCCGCGTGAAGTAATAAAGATCAGACACCTGTATGCCTCGGCGAAGCCTGGAAAAATCGGTAACTGCACAGACCCCATCTCCGAGAAGGACATGGTGATGACTGTATTCCCCATGGCACCACCAGCTCTCCGGCAGAACAGGAAAGGCTGCCGCCAGAGCTGCGGCCTCCTCGGCCTGGCGATAAAATTTTTCAAAGCCGCCGATGACTACCAGCTCAAAATCTGTTTTTTTTCTTCTAGACTTTACAAAGGAACGGGTTCTCTTGAGCTCTCGGTTGTGACGCACCAGCATTTCCGCGAGAGTTTCCACCCGTTCCTGGCAGAACACGTCTTCAGTCTCCGTCCCCGCCGTTTCCAGTTCCTTTTTTCGGTCAGGCTCACCCTTCTCTATCTCGGTCACTTCCGCGATCTGCGCTGCTTCCAGCGCGCTTTTTTGTTCCCATTCCCTCTGTCTTTGCAGAAACTCTTCCTCTTTTTGTTCCAAAATATGTTCCGTATCCAAACGCCTCAAGGCCTGATGAAGTCTTGCCAGAAGCTTTGCTGCCGCCAAGATCTCCGTCGTCTCCCTGGTACTGCACTCTCTCCCCTCATACCAGTTCCGAAGTACATATCTGGTCTGATCCTCATCCACACAGATCAGACCTCCCTCCCTGTTCTGTATACAGCAGTCCACCTGGAGGCCGATCTCCGCCAGCGAGGACAGCACTCCATATTCAAGCTGGATTCTTCTGTCCGACCCGGTCCATTCCTTCAATAATTTAAGGCCCTGACTGGTCTCACACAAAAAGGCACCCCTGGTACGCCAGGTTTTAAACACCTCCAGCTCGTACTGCTCCAACACGCCGCACCCTCGTTCACTCACGTCCACCCCTCCAAATGACTGATAAAATCTCCTGAAAATTGGCTACTTCTATCCTATGAATGAAGGCATGGAAACATGATTCCATTTTTAAATTGAAACCCCACATTTTCCCAGAAGCGTTTGATGAGAATCGGCATACCATTGCACCGCCTCTGAAAGCGCATTCCCGGCAGCCCGAAGATCCTGTCCCTCTCCCCAGGTGAACAGCGGTGTCTCCGTATTTTCTCCCACACAGAATCATCTCCCAAACCGGCGGCGAACTCTCTGAACAATCTCCTGCAATTTGGAGAGTCCCGCCGTCAGGTAGCGCAGCAAAGGCTCTGTGGCGATGGCGAAGAGCACAAAGAGCATGGCGCACTCCTTGGAGATCGCCTGGATAGCGAAAAGCTCCGGCAGGAACAGCCCTGCAAGGATCAGGCCTGCCACGCAGCCGGCCCAAATCGCCATACGAAATTTGTTCATGGGCTGGCAGATCTTAAAGAGGATCATGAAGCCGACAATGGCCAGCAGCATGGTGGCCGACGTGGCCACGTCCCCCGCGTCCACGTCAAATGTCCCCGCAAAAATCACCAGGGCGCCCACGGCAATCACGTCGGTCAGCCCGCCCGGAAGCGCCTTCCGGATGACATTGGACATGAAATGCCCCTGGATCCGCTCCTTATTGGGCTGCAAGGCCAGGAAAAAGGCCGGCACGCCGATGGCAAACATACTGATCAAGGAGATCTGCGCCGGCTCCAGCGGATAGGTGATCATAAAGGCTACGGAAAACAGTGACAGGAGCAGCGAGAAGATGTTCTTCACCAGGAAAAGGCTGGCCGACCGCTCGATGTTGTTGACCACCCGCCGCCCCTCCAAAACCACCTGGGGCATGCAGGAGAAATCCGAGTCCAAAAGAACCACCT
>CAJUOF010000204.1 GCA_910587905.1 uncultured Lachnospiraceae bacterium | reverse complement strand
CTACAAGAAAAAAAGTCAACTTTCCTGCATCCATGACATCCACCCGCTGTCCCTGCGGCCCAAGAAGCGCCTCCCAGCCGGAAGCATAAAAAAGCTCCGCATCTGTTCCCCCCCGAACCTGTTCCAGCACATGCCCGTACTGGGCCAGCGCCTTTGAAAAACCGGTGCGGGCGTTCTGAGATGCCTGCACCTCCATCTGCACCGCCTCTTTCTCGTCATAAGAAATCTCCCCCGCCGCATAAGCCTTCGACGCCTTTGCCGCTCTCTGATCCATGTCATCGAACCGCTTTTGCTCCTCCTGATACCGGCCGGCCGTCTCCCGGAGAGACACCCCCTCCGCCCATCCAACATAGTGTCGGTAGAACATCTCCTCCGGAGACTGATAAATCCGAAAATCCCGGTAAGCATTCCACTGGAGCAGGACGAAAACCAACAGAAGAAGCCCGGCACGTTCCATGACGAAAATTTTGTAAAGCTCCTTCCCAAAGAGTCCCACCCGGACTTTTCGTGCCCCCGCCCTCCGTCTCTTCCCCCGGCGTTTCCTTAAAAATGTCTTCCACCAGGAAAGCATGCGGTTCTCTGCACTGAGGGCCGAAGCCTCCTTCACGTAACGGAACAGAGCGAGAAAGCAGGAGAGCCCCGCCGCGAGAATCGCCGTCGCAAGGACCGCCGGAATCACCTCCACCGGATAACCAAATACATTCATATTCCGATAGTTCCCCAAAAACCAGGAAGCGTCCGCCATGCACACCAGATTGAGAACCTTGAGAGGACTGAGGTACGAATGAATTCCGATGGTCAGATACAGCACCGTCTCCAAAAGGATCGCTCCCGCCGAAGCAAGACAGGCGCTGATGCCGTTTCGAAATATGGTACACAGGCAAAACAGCAGAGAACCGAAGGTGAAGGCCGCAAGAACCTTCGCTCCAAGAAATACCCCAAGATACTGCCCCGCTGTCATGACATAAGGAGAGGCCAGCATCCCCCGCACACTCTGAACCGGCCGGGAAAGGTCCCCAAACCCCAGAAGCCGCCCTGCCAGGAACAGGTTTGCCCCGTAAAAAGCCAATGTGAAAAAGAGCGAACAGGCGAGCATCGTGAAAAGCTTCGCCGTGACAGTCTCCAGACGCCCCCGCCGGGTGGGCTTGATGAGAAGCAGAGTCCCCTCCTCCCGCTCGCCCACCATCATCGAAAGGGCAAGGATCAAAAACACCGCCAAAAGAAGCACGTCCGTCAGCCTGAACTCCGTCGCCAAAAGAATCCCCTCGGAGTCCGCCGCCGGAAGCGTCGTCCCCTTCAGATGGGCATAAACCGGCGGCGTCCGCTCAATGTTCCGGTAGGAAAAAGTATTCGGATCCCCGAACAGAGACGACGATGTCATGATCTTCGCCTCCTCGTCGATCCCTTCCAGATAGTCGTCATAATGGACCGCCGCCGAGACTTGGGAGAGCACATCCTCCACCAAATCCTGCTCGCTGTAAAAATTCGTCAGATAAGAAAGATAGCTTCCCTCCGGATCCAGGTTCGGGTATTGTTCCAGAATCGCCGCATTGCGTTCCCGGAAACTCTTCCGCTCTTCTTCGTTCCATTCCCCGTAGCCGTCCACCCATTCCCGCCAGACCACCACCGCCGAGAGGAGTTCCTTCTTTGCGATCAGTTCCTCTTCCGCCTCCGGCGCCGTGCATCCCTCGAGGTCTGCATAAACCCGGGCTATATCCTTCCTCGTATAGCTCCAGCCCATCTTCTGCCCCGATTCCCGATACAGCATCAGGCCGTTGAACACAAACAAGAACAGGAGAAGAACAGGAACCAGGCGCTTCCCAAACAGTTTTTTCCATTCATAAAAGACGAGCCTTCCCATCCGCTCCCTCCTTTCATTTCGACAGTCCGTTCACTCCCGGAAGCAGGAGAGGTACACGTCCTCCAGTCCCGGCCGCACCGGCTCCGCCTCATAGCCGTCCGGCACTCCGTCACAGATCACCCGGACAAACAACGTCTCCCTCTCCCTGGAAATATTCCCCACCAGGAAGGCCGGATTCCCTTCCACATCTTTGAGTTTTTCCTGCGGAATTTTTAATTCGAAGACCTTCCCTGAGAGGGCCGCACAGAGCTCCTCCCTGGTGGAATCCGCAGCCATTTCCCCCTCTCTGATGAGCAAAATCCGGTTGGCCGCCGACTCCACATCCGTCACCACATGAGTGGCAATAAGGACGATCTTCCCCGCCGCAATCTCTGAGATCAAATTTCGGATGGCGATCCGCTGCTTCGGGTCCAGCCCTGCCGTCGGCTCGTCAAGAACCAGGATCTTTGGCTCCGCAAGCACTGCCTGGGCAATGAGAAGCCGCTGCTTCATGCCACCGGAGAAAGAGCGGATCTTGTCCCGCGCCACTTCTGAAAGCCCTACCTCAGAAAGAACTTGTGGAATTCGCTTTGCCGCCTCAGACCGCCTCATATCTCGAAGAGCCGCCATGTAAGCCAAAAATCCCTCTGCCGTAAAATTGGGAAGATCGGAAGAGCACACG
>CAJUOF010000203.1 GCA_910587905.1 uncultured Lachnospiraceae bacterium | reverse complement strand
CTTTCCCTACACGACGCTCTTCCGATCTGCTCTATGAGGATGACGTGACTTCTGAGCGGGAGGATTATATCGTGGTGGGCTTTGCCCAGGTCGGTTCGGAGTCCGACTACCGCATTGCCAACAGCGCTTCCTTCCGGGAGACCTTCTGTGCGGAGAACGGCTATTATCTGCTGTTCGAGGACGGGCAGCAGAAGCAGGAGAACCAGATCAAGGCCATGCGGAATTTCATCCTGCAGGAGGTGGATTACATCGTGCTGGACCCGGTGGTGGAGACCGGCTGGGACGAGGTTTTGCAGGAGGCCAAGGCCGCCGGGATCCCGGTGATCCTCTCGGACCGCTCGGTGACGGTGGAGGACGAGGACCTTTATACCTGCTGGGTGGGGAGTGATTTCGAGGAGGAGGGCAAAAAGGCCGGCCGCTGGCTGGAAAACTATCTGGAAAGGACGGGCCGGGAGGAGGATGAGATCCGCTTGGTGACTCTTCAGGGAACGCCGGGCTCTTCCGCCCAGATCGGCCGCACCGCCGGATTTTCCCAAATTCTCGGGAGGCATCCCAACTGGCAGATGTTAGAATGTGCTTCCGGGGATTTCACCCAGAGCAAGGGCCAGGAGGTCATGGCTCGGTTCTTAAAAAGCTACCATGACATTGACGTGGTCATCAGCGAGAACGACAACATGACCTTCGGCGCCATCGAGGCCATCGAGCAGGCCGGAAGGACCTGCGGACCGAAGGGGGATATCATCGTGATCTCTTTTGATGCGGTATCGGAAGCTTCTTTTGCGGCCATGAAAGAGGGAAAGCTCCATGCGGACATGGAGTGCAACCCGCTTCTGGCCCCCATGGTGGACGAGATCATAAGGAAGCTGGAGCGTGGGGAGTCGGTGGAGAAGATCCAGTATGTGGAGGAACGGTGCTTTGACGCATTCATGGACCTGGATGCGATCCAGGAAGAGCGGAAGTATTGAGGGAACTTAAGAGCTATAACGCTTGATCGTGTTATCACGGGTTTGCCTGCCAATTTAGTATTTTGGGAGTTTCAGTGGCTCCGGCTTTCCAATGCCCTGCATGGCTCCGTTTCTTCGTATATCTTCAATCAACGAATAAATTTTATTTGCTGTTTTCTTATCCTTTCCTATTTTCGTATGTTTTTTCGTACTTTTGTTATGTGCGGTTCTTGTGTGTGTGTCGAATTATTTTATGTTGGAAATGCAAAGACTTTCAAGGTTATTGTCCCTCAAAATATCGCTGTAACGGTTCAGTCCGGATTCTGGATGGTCTTCTTGGAATGAGTGAATATCATGTATAAACCGCCTTATTACTTGAGAATATTCCACATAAGGCATTTGGATCGGATGTTCTGGTGTGCCGTCATTATCCTTGTCTATGATCCATTTGCCGAAAGCGTCATTTTTTATCTCTGAAAGATAATTCGTCAATGTCTGATACATATTCAAGCCCGCACAATCTTTTTCAGTAACCGTATGATTTCCTCATTCTGCCGCATTAAGATGAAATTCTGCTCCACTTGCGCCTTTGCCAATTCGAGGGAGAAGGTTTCGTTTGCACTGCCGCTTAACAGACTGCCGAATGAATACATCTTGGAACCGGCCAGACTTCCGGCTGTCTCTTTCACTTACGATAACTTGTCCATCGGCTGAATCCAGAAATTCATAAAACCGACTGCAATACTCATGGTACAGTTTGACAATCTCCTTTTGACGGAGAGAGGTGTCTCCGCCATAGCCAGGTAATTTCATCTTAAAATGGTTCTCTGCAACAATCTTATCCCATATAGGTCTGTTTGGATTGATAACGTGGATCAGCTTACTGGAAAATGATAATTCAAGCTGTCCCCCGGCTTCTTTTAAATAGTCCAGTGTTTCCTCGAAAGTTGCCCCTTTGTGTTTCTTTTGTTCGAGAAACAAATAGAATCTGTCGTAATACGGGCTCTTTCTGGAACGCATAACAAAAAAGTCATTAAAGGCACGTTGGAAGTCTTTGTCGGCAGAAACATCTGTCCAGTAAAGGCTATCCATAATACGTTTGTATTTCTTCATGCCGATAAGAAGTTTTTTACTATCGGCTAATATCTGTTCGGCGGTCTGTATGTTTAACATGTACCTGTCAACTCCCTGCACGTTTCGTGTTGAATATTTTCATAGATGCATACTATCACACAGCAGCTCAAACATCAATCTATATTCCACGTCACTTTTGCATGAAGTGCCATAACCCGACTTTTACACTTGAAAGTATGCCTTGATATGCCCATATTTGTTCGGTCAGATCGGCCTTGCGTCGAAATCACACTTCATTTATAGGAACCATCTGCAGCTTGGAAAGCGGATAGATCCCTGGACACGAAAAGAGCCCGGAAACCTTGGATTTCCGAGCTTTTTTGCGAGCTGGCGAGCAGACTCGAACTGCCGACCTCCTCATTACCAAAATGCGATAACGCTTGATCTGTGTTATCACGGTTTTGCCTGCTGCTTCGTGAAACGCTGCAATTATGCGGAGTTCTTTTCACAGCTTGGCGTCCTTTTTCATTGTTCGCTGTAACTTTATTAACAAGAATCTAACAAAAAGCCCACAACAAGTCAATTTAGTATTTGGGGAATGTGCCGCCCTAATCGTCGTAATGCCCTCTGCATGAAATGATTTTGATATTTTGCAATTCATCAATATCGTATACTAAACGATTCTTTTCATCAATCCGTCTGGAATATCCGGGGCGGTGTTTCAATGGCTCCGGCTTTCCAATGCCTTGCATTGCTCCGTTTCGTTTGATATCCTCTAACAGGTAATTGATTCTTTTAACAGTTTTTCTGTCTTCAAACTGCCAATATACATAATCAGCAAACCCTTTATCTGTAAATGTTAAATCATTCATTTGTCTGCCCCCGCTGTTTCATCCAATTTAATACTTTTTGTGTGGGTTTCCAATCATCAGATTCCATTGCCTGTAATTCTTCCATGCTGAAAGATATGGTTTTCCCTTCCTCTAACTGCCGAAAGCTTTCGTCCAACATCGCCAGATATTCCGCATTTCTCTTTGCTTTTGCCATTTCGTTATATTCTTTTTCAGATACGATTACTACATTTTCATTTTTGGGCCGTGACACAATCAGCGTTTCACCGCTTATTACTTTATTGCACCATTCTTTAAAATTTTCACGCACATCCATGCTTTTTACTGCCAACATGCTATCACCTCCTGTTTTCGTATGGTTTTTCGTACTTTTATTATATGCGGTTCTTGTGCGTATGTCAAATTATTTTATGTTGGAAAGGCAAAGAAATTGAAAACAGCCCCAACTGCGAGGGTCAAGGCTGTCTTGTTGCATTATTGCAATTTGAAATCTTTTGCGGGGAAATACCGTCCAAAACCGCTGTTTCATGTATTGCTATCAGTTATTTATATCCACTGCATTATGATTCCACCATTCATCTGCCATATCTGCAATATTTTTATACAGAGCCCTATCAAAATTTATTTTCTGAATAGTTTCATTTGTGAAGGTTGCTTTGGATATTAAAAAGGAATTGGCCCGCTTTTCGGAGGGGAGAACCGCATATAAATATAAATGGCTAATTTATAGGATTTCAAGGATATTTCCACCCATTCTAGCATAACAACATATTTTCCACAAATTCCATGTTACAGACGTTTCAACACGCCCAAAACCGAGTGAAAAAAGAGTAGCTTATCCATTCGGTTGTTTGGCAATAAAATAAAGACTTTCCGAAGCTTTATGCCTCGGAAAGCCTTCTTACTAACCTCTGCGAGCTGGCGAGCAGACTCGAACTGCCGACCTCCTCATTACCAATGAGGTGCGCTACCACCTGTGCCACGCCAGCACCTATTTTTGTCCCGCTTCTTTGCGGCAACACGAATACTATACTATAGAAGGGCGGGCTTGTCAACAGTTAATTTGGAGAAAAAGCACTTTTTTTGATGATATGCGGCAGGTGATTTTAAAAAGTGCGTTCCGCTCTGTATTTCCGCAATTCGGCAAGCAGTCTTTTGTTTTCCTCTTCGGCCAGATTGGCCCGGCGTTTTTCGCGTTCCGTGTTTTTTTGTTCTTCTAATCGTCCCTGTTCGAGTCCTTGTTCGAGTCCCTGTTCGAGTCCTTTTTTGAGCCCCTCTTCGAGCCCTTTTTCCAGACCTTTCGCGTGTCCTTCCGCAAACCCTTCTTCATGGGCTTCTGCGCGAAGCCGCTCTTCCTGTTCCCAGACTTTCATATAGCTCAGTTCCACCTCCCTGTCCTGTTTCACGGACTCTACCAAGTGATGGAGTTTTTTCAGATTTCCGTTCACCGCGCATTCCTGCGTGCTGCATTCCATGAAGAAGTAGCTGACGGAGGGCTTTTGGCGGGCTCCCCTTCTTTCCGTTTGTATATAAGAAGAGGGTCCTGGCTCCGTCGTCATAAGGAAGCCCCGGCAGTTCTTCGCACATGGTGCGGACGGTGTACACCATCCGTTCCTCCCCGAAGGGATCCACCGGCATGATGAAAATGATGACCACATTTTTCAGGGAACTGTATTTTGCACCGGATTTCAAGCATTCCGTGTCCATCAGCGCATGGTAAAAACGAGTTCGCCTTGCCAGTTCCGGAATGGTTCCCGGTTTCCGGTCTGGTTCCATGTCGTATATGGAAATGGGACCGGTTTCGTTTCCTTTCGGAGTTTCTTCCATGAATATGTCGAGTCTCATGCCGTGCAGATCCATGTCTTTCCCATAATAGGTTTTCTGCGGAATGATCTTCAGCCGTCCAACCTTTTTTTGCAGGATCGTCTCCAGAAGGATGCGGCTGAACGGTTCTTGGAAATGCGGATGTGCGACAAGGGTGCCAAATAGGAAATCGTCCAAAAGATTCAAGTCCTGTAATTGTTTCATTGCGTTCTTCCTTTCTGCGCCGGCAAAACAGAAAGGAAAATCGGACGGCAAAGGTTATGCCGTAACGGAAGCCCATGTTCGTCTCTGTTCCACCATGTTTTTCGTTGTCCATATAGGGGAATCAGCAACCGAATGGTTTAAGACGTGCTCCCGGATATGTAGTTTTAGTTTAGCGGTTTTGGCCGATGTTGTCAAGGGATTTTTATGGGGGTGGCGTGGCCGGAACCGGTTTCGGTTCCGGCCGGGAGGAAGGCGGCTATTTTTTCTTTTCCCGGCAGGAATCCCTGAGGGCCAGGTGGCAGGGCATCTTGATCTGGAGACCGGTGTCGGAGGGCGCTTTTAGGAGATGGTAGACGATGCCGGCGCCGTAACGCCCCATTTCATAGGCGGGGGCGTGGACGGTGGTGAGGGGCGGAGAGGCCATCCGGCACAGGCTGATGTCGTCAAAGCCGATGAAGGAGATGTCGCCGGGTACTTTGAAGCCCTGTTCCTTGGCGGCGTTCAGGGCGCCAAGGGCGATGGGATCGCTGGCGGCGAACACGGCGGAGGGGACGTTGCCGGATTCCAGAAGCTCCGTCATCATCCGGTAACCGGATTCGCTGGAAAACTGTTCTTCCCTTATATAAGGAAGGGAAGTGATCCCGCGGCTTTCACAGAAGGAGAGGAAGGCTCTCTTTCTGCTGTCGGGAAACAGGGAGCCGTCGGCCAGGTATTCCAGGCCGCCCAGGTAAGCGATTTTTCGATGTCCCAGTCGGAAAAGGTATTCCAGGGCGTCGGATACGGCCTGTTCAAAATCCAGGGTGATGGAGGAGGTTTCCGGGTCGGGGGAAGCCATGTCGATCAGGAGCAGGGAGTCGCTGATCTCTTTGAAGCGGGCGATCTCGTCTGCCGTGAATTTGCCGATGCAGATCAGCCCGTCAACCAGGGAGAGGGATTCCATGCAGTTTAGGTCGCTTTTAAAGGTGCGGACCACGTTCAGGCAATTGGCCAGGCAGAAGTCCTCGATTCCCTGGCGGATGGAGAGGTAATAGCTGTCCTCCAGCTCCTGTAAGGAGGAAAACCATTGCAGGATTCCCATGGTATAGGCGGAGCGAACGGCATTTTTCTGTTTTTTCTGGTAGTTGAGCGCCTTGGCAGCATCCAAGACCTTCTGCCTGGTCTCCGGAGGGACCGACAGGGAGGCGTCGTTGTTGAGGATTCTGGAAGCGGCGGCAGAAGAAACGCCGGCTTTTTTTGCGACATCCTTTAAGGTGGCCAATGGGAATTCCCTCGCTTTCACGTTGTCTTTCCCGGATATTATAAACAAAAACGGGCAGAAAAGCAATCTGCCTTCAGAAGAAAATCATGGCGGTGAACTTTTAGTGAAATAAATCGATATTTTCGGTAAATACATGTTGAAGTTTTAGTAAAACTATGGTAAGATGGTGTCAGTACGGGGCGGAGGATTTCCGTCGGAATCGACAGACCGGAATCGGGCGGCCGGGAGAAAAACAGAAAGGATTGGTACGGGTTATGAAAAAAAAGAAACTGCTCCTTGAAGAGCTTGCGCAGGGAGCCCATGACAAACGGCTGAAGGATATTTACGTGGATGAATCCATGACGGCGGCCCAGAGGGAGCGGTACGGGAAGGCCGTGAAACATTACGGTGAGCTGTTCGGTGGAGAAGAGGTGGAGATTTACAGCACGCCCGGCCGGAGCGAGGTGGGGGGGAACCACACGGATCACCAGCATGGGCGGGTGCTTGCCACCTCTGTCAATCTGGACGCCATTGCGGTGGTGGGACTCAATGAGGAAAACTGCATCCGGGTTTTGTCGGAGGGCTACGGGATGATCTCTGTCGACTTGGCGGACCTTTCTGTGCGGGAATCGGAGAAGGAGACCACGGCGGCGCTGATTCGGGGCGTGGCGGCAGGGCTGGAGAGACTGGGCTTTGCCACGAAGCGGGGATTCAACGCCTATGTGACCAGCAACGTGCTGATCGGGGCGGGCCTTTCCTCCTCGGCGGCCTTCGAGGTCCTGGTGGGAACCATCATTTCCGGCCTGTTCCACGAGATGCGGATTGACCCGGTGGAGATCGCGAAGGTCGCCCAATATGCGGAGAATGAGTATTTCGGAAAGCCCTGTGGCCTGATGGACCAGACAGCTTGTTCTGTGGGCGGTCTCATTGGCATCGACTTTAGGGACCCGAAGGCACCGGTGGTGGAGAAGGTTTCCGTGGATTTTGACTCCTACCATTATAGCCTGTGCATCGTGGACACCAAGGGCTCCCATTCTGACCTCACCGACGATTACGCCCAGATTCCGGTGGAGATGAAGGCGGCGGCGGCCTGTTTCGGAAGGAACGTATTGCGGGACGTGGACCGGGACGAGTTTATGAAACGGATTCCCGAAGTGCGGGAGAAGGCGGGAGACCGGGCGGCCCTCAGGAGTCTTCATTTCTTTGCGGAGAATGAACGGGCGGCGGAGGAGGCGAAGGCGCTTTCGGAGGACCGCTTTGGAGATTTCCTCGGCCTGGTGAAGGAATCGGGAGTCTCTTCTTTCCAGTTCCTGCAAAATGTCTATACCAACAAGAACGTGCAGGACCAGGGTGTGTCACTGGGGATCGCCGTCAGCGAGAGCATTCTCGGGGAAAACGGCGTTTGCAGGGTTCACGGCGGCGGCTTCGCCGGGACCATCCAGGCCTTCGTGAAGAACTCCTTTGTGGAAGAGTACAGAAAGGTTTTGGACAGCGTGTTCGGCGAGGGCTCCTGCCACGTGCTCAAGGTGCGGCCCTACGGCGGGATCCGGGTACTTTAAAGGACTGTGAAGTAATTTTCCTGTGCGGTTGAAATAATTTATACCAAGAAAGGCGGAAAAAATGAAGATTGTGGTACTTGGCGGAGCCGGTTATATCGGTTCTCACACGGTGTATGAGCTGGTGGACGCGGGAAATGACGTGGTCATCATCGACAACCTGGAGACGGGGCACATTGAGGCGGTTCATCCGAAGGCGAAATTTTATCAGGGTGATCTGAGAGACAGGGGATTTGTGGACTCGGTGTTTGATGCGGAGAAGGATATCGATGCGGTGATCCATTTTGCGGCCAATTCCCTGGTGGGGGAGAGCATGACCAATCCCCTCAAATATTACGACAACAACCTCTGCGGCACCAAGGTGCTTCTGGAGAGCATGGTAGCCCACGACCTTGACAAGATCGTGTTCTCCTCCACGGCGGCCACCTACGGCGAGCCGGAGAAGATCCCGATCGAGGAGACGGACCGGACGGAGCCGACCAACACCTACGGGGAGACGAAGCTTTCCATGGAGAAGATGTTCAAGTGGACCGGCCTGGCCCACGGGCTTCGGTTCGTGTCCCTCCGGTATTTCAACGCCTGCGGCGCCCATGTGAGCGGCGGGATCGGCGAGGCCCACAACCCGGAGAGCCACCTGATTCCGCTGATTCTCCAGGTGCCCCTTAAGAAGCGGGAGGCCATCAGCATTTTCGGCGACGACTATGACACGAAGGACGGCACCTGCGTCCGGGATTACATCCACGTGACGGATCTGGCCCAGGCCCACATCCTGGCGGTGAAATACCTGATGGAGGGCGGGAAGAGCGACATCTTCAACCTGGGCAACGGCGTCGGCTTTACCGTGAAGGAGGTCATTGAGACGGCGAGGAAGGTGACGGGGGATCCCATCAAGGCCGTCGTCTCCCCCAGACGGGCGGGAGACCCGGCAAGGCTCATCGCCTCCAGCGAGAAGGCCAAGAAGATCCTTGGCTGGAAGCCGGAGCATGCGGACCTGGAGGAGATCATTGCCACCGCCTGGAACTGGCATAAGAACCATCCGAACGGATATGCGAAATAGGAGGGGAGTGCGATGATCGAAACAGCCATCAAGAAGCTGGTGACCTACGGGCTGGAAACCGGCCTGATCGAGAAGGAGGACGTGTTTTACACCACCAACGCCCTTTTGGAGACACTGAAAATCGACGAATACGAGGAGCCGGCGGAGGAATTCCATGACGTGGAGCTTAGGCCGGTGCTGGCGGAGCTTTTGGACTATGCCTGTGAAAAGGGCCTCATCGAGGACAGCATCGTTTACCGGGACCTCTTCGACACGAAGCTGATGGCAAAGCTTGTGGCGAGGCCCAGCGAGATCATCCGGAAATTCTGGGCCCTCTACGAGAAAAGCCCGGAGACGGCCACGGACTTTTATTACAAATTCAGCCAGGATACGGATTACATCCGCCGTTACCGGGTGAAGCGGGACTTAAAATGGAAGGCGGAGACTCCTTACGGGGAGATGGACATTACCATCAACCTGTCCAAGCCGGAGAAGGACCCGAAGGCCATTGCGGCGGCCAAGCTGGCGAAACAGAGCGGTTATCCCAAGTGTCTGCTTTGTGCGGAGAACGAGGGCTATGCGGGACGGGTGAACCATCCGGCCAGGCAGAACCACCGGATCATTCCCATCACGGTGAACGGGAAGCCCTGGGGCCTCCAGTATTCCCCTTACGTGTATTACAACGAGCACTGCATCGTGTTAAATAAGGAGCACACGCCCATGCAGATTAATCGGGACGCCTTCTGCAAGCTGCTGGATTTTGTCAGGCAGTTCCCCCACTATTTCCTGGGCTCCAATGCGGATCTTCCCATCGTGGGCGGCTCCATCCTGAGTCACGACCATTTCCAGGGCGGCCATTATGAGTTTGCCATGGCCAAGGCCCCCGTCGAGGAGAAGGTCACCATCCACGGCTTTGAGCATCTGGAGGCGGGCATTGTCAAATGGCCCATGTCGGTGATTAGGCTTCGTTCTGAGGACACGGAAGAGTTAATCGATGCCGCCGACAAGATCTTAAAGGCCTGGAGGGGCTACACCGACGAGGCGGCCTTCGTCTTCGCCGAGACGGGCGGGGAGCCCCACAATACCATCACGCCCATCGCCAGGAAGCGGGGCGAGGTCTATGAGCTGGACCTGGTCCTCAGGAACAACATCACCACCGAGGAGCATCCCCTGGGCGTCTACCATCCCCATGCGAACCTTCATCACATCAAGAAGGAGAACATCGGTCTCATCGAGGTCATGGGCCTGGCGGTCCTTCCCGCCAGGTTGAAGGGCGAGATGGAGAAGCTGGCCGAGGTGATCCTGGCGGGCGGAGACCTGCGGGCGGACGAGGCCACGAAAAAGCACGCCGACTGGGCGGAGGAGTTCTTAAAGCGTTACCCGGACGTGAATGCGGACAATGTCCACGACATCATCCGAAAGGAGATCGGCTCCGTGTTCAGCCAGGTCCTGGAGGACGCCGGAGTCTACAAGCGGACGCCGGAGGGGAAGGCGGCCTTCCTCCGGTTTATTGAGAGCCTGTAACGATCCTTCTGAATATTGCTCTGTGAAAAACAGAAGCTCCCTTTGTCTGCGGAACAGGGGCTTCTGTTTTCGTGGGTTTGCAATTCCCTGGGGCCCCTGTTCGTGGAATTCCCTCATTAGGAATATCGAAAAAGGGGCTATTATAAAATTGATTTTTCCTTTGTGAAAAAAGTATGAACTGCCTGTATAAACGGACCAGATGCATGACGGGGGCTGCGGGACATGGTGTGTCTGCGGGTTATTCGAGAGTGAGACCGAAGTTTCTTAGGATGCGGTAGCCGTCCAGGAGACCGGCCATGTATGCGTTGGCAACGTGCTCAAATTCGCTTTCGTCTTTGCGGGCCAGGAGGGTGTCTATGATGTCGCGCTGGGATTTTGTGAAGTCTGAGCCCTGGTAGTGCTGGCAGGCCTGCCGGTATTCGAGAAGGGCCGCCTGGTAGCCGGCGTCTTGCGAGAGCAGGGTGTTCAGGGTGTTGTTCTTGAGACTGTCCATGCATAGTTTGAGGGTTTCTTTTATTTCCTGGATGGTGCTGGATTCTGTGATGACGGAGAAGAGCTCTTGCGCGGTTTGGTCTTTTTTCTGCATTTGTCGGGTTCCTTTCTGCCGAAGGCATGCTGCCAGACAGCTATCCCTCATTTCCTTATACTCTTCATAAAGGTTTTGACAATCTCTTTTTCTTCCAGTTTTAGGCCGTCCCACAGCAGCAGGAGTTCTTTCTGTTCGCCGGACAGGTCCGGGAGGTGCTCGCCCTGTATGAAGAACTGCGCGATGGTGATTCCAAAGGCGGCGCAGATTTTTTCGATTGTGGCCAGGGTTGGCACGTTTTTCTTTTTCACGATATCTGACAGTGCAGACTGTGAGATTCCCGTCCGGCGGGATAGCTGGTATCTGGTGATCCCGCCGTTTGAGCAGAGTTCTTCAATCCTCATCGGTATATAATCTTCTACACACAAGCATTGCCCACCTCTTTTCCGAAGTATCATAATGCTATTGTATGTGCATCTGTAGAAAATGATTAGAAACAAATTATCTGAGTAAACACTTATCTAAAGAGAAGTAAAGGGATAAAAAAATAACTGACCTTTTGCGTTATGTCGGCTGCCATTGGACAGCCTGTTTCCATAAGTTTATTCTATCACAGGTGTACGGAAAATGGAAGATTTTGGTATTGAGGACGATGAAAATGGCCATGCCAAGCCGCATCTTTAAAAATGCCGTCTTGACAAACGATTTTCCCTGAGATAAGATATTTCCATATGGAAAAAGCGACGAAGAGAGGAAGTAAGATTTTTTGAGGCTTCAGAGAGCTGCCGGGCGGTGCGAGGCAGTGCGGAGAGGGTCTGAACTGGTCTCGGAGCTCCGCATCCCAAAGGATGCCGTTTCCGGCGTATTGCGCGTGACCGCGGGTGGAACGGGATTTCCAGTAGGAGGCGGCGGGTATTCCCGTTACAGAAGCGATGAGTGCGCGGACTGTGTCCGCGAAGTAGAGTGGTACCGCGAACAGGCCCTTCGTCTCTATGGAGATGGAGGGCTTAATTACGCGGTATCCAGCAAAATGTGCCGGTACTTAAAGTATGTTCCGTGATACCCAAAGGGCATGCTCCGCGACGACGCGTTTTGTCGGATTCATTTTAGGAAAGGACAGATCAACCATGGCAATCCCTTACAACCATAAGGAAATCGAGAAGAAGTGGACGAAGAAATGGGAGGAATCCCCCGTCAACGTGGACGACGGAAAGAAACCGAAGTATTACTGTCTGGATATGTTCCCCTATCCTTCGGGGAACGGACTCCACGTGGGGCACTGGAGGGGCTACGTGATCTCCGACGTGTGGAGCCGTTACAAGATGTTGAAGGGCTACTACCTCATCCATCCCATGGGCTGGGACGCCTTCGGCCTGCCGGCGGAAAACTATGCCATCAAGATGGGGGAGCATCCGGCCAAATCCACGGCGGACAACGTGAACCACATCAGGGAGCAGATCAAGCAGATCGCGGCCGTCTATGACTGGGATATGGAGGTGAACACCACCGATCCCGCCTTTTACAAGTGGACCCAGTGGATTTTCGTGAAGATGTTCAAGGCGGGGCTGGCCTATGAGAAGGAGATGCCCATCAACTGGTGTCCTTCCTGCAAGACGGGCCTGGCCAACGAGGAGGTGGTCAACGGGAGCTGCGAGCGGTGCGGCGCCCCGGTGACGAAGAAAAATCTGAAGCAGTGGATGCTGAAGATCACCGCCTACGCCGAAAGGCTGCTTGCCGACCTGGATAAGTTAGACTGGCCGGAGAAGGTCAAGAAGATGCAGACCGACTGGATCGGCAAATCCTACGGCGCAGAGATCGACTTCAAGGTGGACGGAAGGGAGGAGGCCATCAAGGTCTACACGACCCGCCCCGACACCCTCTACGGCGCCACCTTCATGGTGCTGGCGCCGGAACACGCCATGGCGGCGGGACTGGCCACGGCCGAGCGGAAGCAGGCGGTGGACGATTATATCTATCAGGCGTCCATGAAGTCCAACGTGGACCGTCTGCAGGATAAGGAGAAGACCGGCGTGTTCACGGGAAGCTACGCCGTCAATCCGGTCAACGGCGCAAAGGTTCCCATCTGGCTGTCCGACTACGTCTTGGCGGATTACGGGACCGGAGCCATTATGTGCGTGCCGGCCCACGACGAGAGGGACTTTGACTTTGCGACGAAGTTCCAGATTCCGATCGTTCAGGTCATTTCCCCCGACGGGAAGGAGAATCCGGATCTCAAGGAAGCTTACGTGAATCCCGGCATCATGATTAATTCCGATGAATTCAACGGCATGCCTTCCGAGGAGGCCAAGGCCAAGGTGCCGGATATCATGGAGAAGAAGGGGCTTGGCAAGAAGACTGTCCAGTATAAGCTCCGTGACTGGGTGTTTTCCAGACAGCGCTACTGGGGCGAGCCCATTCCCATCGTCCACTGCGACCACTGCGGCTGCGTGCCGGTGCCGGAGGAAGAGCTTCCCCTTCTGCTCCCGGACGTGAAGTCCTATCAGCCCACGGGGACAGGAGAGTCGCCGTTGGCGGCCATCGACGAGTGGGTCAACACCACCTGCCCTGCCTGCGGCCGTCCGGCCAAGAGGGAGACCAATACGATGCCTCAGTGGGCTGGTTCCTCCTGGTATTTCCTCCGTTACGTGGACAACAAGAACGACAAGGAGCTGGTTTCCAAGGAGAAGGCGGACAAATACCTGCCGGTGGATATGTATATCGGCGGCGTGGAGCATGCGGTGCTCCATCTGCTCTACTCCAGATTTTACACCAAGTTCCTCTACGACATCGGAGTGGTGGGCTTTGACGAGCCCTTCACCAAGCTGTTCAACCAGGGCATGATCACCGGAAAGAACGGCATCAAGATGAGTAAGTCCAAGGGCAACGTGGTCTCCCCCGACGACCTGGTGCGGGATTACGGCTGTGATTCCCTGCGGATGTATGAGCTTTTCGTGGGACCGCCGGAGCTGGATTCTGAGTGGGACGAGAGGGGAATCGACGGCGTGAACCGGTTCCTGAACCGGTTCTGGAACCTGGTCATGGACAGCAGGGATAAGGACGTGGCCCCCACCAAGGAGATGGAGAAGCTCCGCCACAAGATGATCTACGACATCACCACCCGCCTGGAGAGCTTCAGCCTGAACACGGTGGTCAGCGGCTTCATGGAGTACAACAACAAGATGCTGGAACTGGCCAAGAAGAGCGGCGGGGTGGACAGAGAGACCCTGGAGGCGGCCGTCACCCTGCTGGCGCCCTTCGCCCCCCATTTCTGTGAGGAGCTTTGGAGCGAGCTTGGTCATGAGACCAGCGTGTTCGTGGGGAATCAGTGGCCCGAGTACGACAAGGCCAAGATGGCCGACGACGAGAAGGAGATCGCCGTCCAGTTAAACGGCAAGACCAGGTGCGTCGTGACCCTTCCGGTGGACATTGACAAGGAAGCCGCCCTGGCGAAAGGGAAGGAAGCCCTCGGTGACAGGCTTACGGGGACCATTGTCAAGGAGATCTATGTACCGGGCAGGATTATTAATATCGTGGCAAAATAAATGAGAGTAATTTGATAATTTTTAGACAGAATATGGATTGACTTTTCCATGGGAAAATGAGATAATAAAGCAGATTTTGATTTCACTTAATTTTCTAAAGGAGGACGCAAGAAATGGCGACAAAAGCAAATTATCCTATTTCTGAGATCGGCAAGGGCAAGGTTGGATTTTCCAAGACCCGTGCGATCGTCGAAGCCGCTTTTTACGGCAACAACGTGGTGAAAGTAAACAGCTTAAAGGAAGCCTACAAGCTGGCGAAGAATTCTCCCGGAACGGTAGTGACCGACATGCCGGTATATAGAGCAGAGGAAATCGGCCTGGACAGCGATGCGAAGGTTCTGCTGTTTAATGACGGCGCCATCACCGGACGTTACGCGACGGCCCGCCGGATCGCCGGGGAGCCCGGAGTGGACTGTGAAGCGCTGGACAAGGTGGCCATGGACGCCATCTACGACTCCCGCTGGAAGAAGATGTATCATGCGGAGGCTTACGTGGGCCTGGATTCCGAGTTCATGGTAAAGGCTCATCTTTTGCTTCCCGAGGGCGAAGAGAACATCATGTACTCCTGGATGTTAAACTTCCAGTATCTGTCCGACGAGTATGTGAAGATGTACAAGAATTCCAAGATGGTCGGCGACGGCAAGGAAGCGGATATCTATATCTTTTCCGATCCTCAGTGGGTGCCCGTGGAGCATCCCGGTGTCAGCTTTGACTGCCTGAGCGATCCCGCAAAGAAGACTCTCTGCTATTTCAATACGGAGACGAACTGTGCCTGCATCCTCGGTATGAGATATTTCGGCGAGCACAAGAAGGGCACCCTGACCATGGCATGGGCCATCGCGAACCGTAACGGTTACGCTTCCTGCCACGGCGGACAGAAGGAATACACCCTGGCGGACGGCAGCAAGTACGTTGCTTCCGTGTTCGGCCTTTCCGGTTCCGGCAAGTCCACGCTGACCCATGCGAAGCATGGCGGCAAATACGGCGTTACCGTGCTTCATGACGACGCCTTCGTGATCAACACCGACACCTGCGCGTCTGTCGCCCTGGAGCCCTCCTATTTCGACAAGACGGCAGATTATCCCACCGGATGCCCGGACAACAAGTATCTGCTGACCGTTCAGAACTGCTCCGCGACCATTGATGAGGATGGAAAGATCCAGCTTGTGACCGAGGATATCAGAAACGGCAACGGCCGCGCCATCAAGTCCATTCTCTGGTCCCCGAACCGGGTGAACCGGGTGGACGCTCCCGTAAACTCCATTTTCTGGATCATGAAGGATCCCACCATTCCACCCGTCGTGAAGTTAAAGGGCTCTTCCCTGGCTTCCGTCATGGGCGCGACCCTGGCTACCAAGAGATCCTCCGCGGAGAGACTGGCTCCCGGCGTGGATCCCAACAAGCTGGTCGTGGTTCCCTACGCGAATCCGTTCCGGACCTATCCCCTGGCTCATGACTATGAGAAGTTCAAGAAGCTGGTGGAGGAGAAGAACGTGGACTGCTATATCATCAACACCGGTGATTTCATGGGCAAGAAGGTTCAGCCCAAGGATACCCTTGGAATCCTCGAGAGCATCGTGGACGGCAAGGCCGAGTTCAAGAAATGGGGACCCTTCTCCGACATCGAGATCATGGATTGGGAAGGCTTCGTTCCGGACATGAACGATGCGGAGTACCTGACTCAGCTGAAGGCCCGTATGCAGGACCGCGTTAACGAGGTTGCCGCATTTGCGACCGAAAAGGGCGGATACGACAAACTCCCGGACGACGCGCTGGACGCTCTGAAGAAAGTGGTAAGCGAGCTGGGCTAAGTTTTGCCATAGCTTGAAAGAAACCATTAAACGCTTATTGACCGAAGTGTAATATGCCGCCTGATAGCCGGAAACCGGTTGTCAGGCGGTTTTGCCGTTGTGATAAATCTGGAGAAAAATAGAGTTTGAGATGGGGAGAGAAGTACAGGGAAGAAAGTTCCGTACAAGGGAAAAAGAATATCCGATTAAAGCTCTTTGAATATCCGATAAGGTTCCACGTCGAGGGCGTCGGCTAGGTCAAAGACAACTTCCAATGTGGGGGGATTGCGAAAAGAAGCGGACTCAATTAACGATAAATATTTTGTGGAAATTCCCGCCTTGGAAGCGACCTGCTCCTGAGTCATCTGCAGACGATTTCGGAAATATCGGAGATTCAGGGACAGTGTCTTATATTTTTGAAGATTCAACTCTTTGGGCAATTTTGGCTGCGACAAAGTGAACTCCTTTCTGCCGCAAAAGAACGGCAAAATTTTTAGAAACGCTTTATATATAGTCTGACATAAAAGGAACAAATAATAAACTCACTATTGGGGTAGGTTGTATTACTATTGTTGGGATAAACTAAAATAATAATAGTGAGAATGCTTGCGAAAGGCATCGAGATATAGTAAAATTAAGACAAATCTCTAAAAACCAGGAACTAAAATTGACAGATGTATAGAGAAAGGAGGCAGAAACAATTTATGCGCATGGATGAGTTGTTGCGTCGGATTTATTATCTGAAAAGCTATAAAGGATATCCGTGTCTTGTTTCTTGCATCAAAAAGGTAAAGGAGGATGAATCGAGATTGTGCGGGATCCGGAAGAAGGTGTATATTCCCGTGGCGAGGGAGCATGGGGTGAAACTGGAGAATATGGAAAAAAATTTGAGGACCATGAGAGATACGTTCCAAAACCGAGGAGGAACGGAGCTCCTGGAAAAGCAGCTCGGAGGAAAACAGGAATCCCTGTATCCGAGGGAGCTGATTGAGGCGTTGGCAGAATGTATCACAGATGTTTGATATCAGAAGGAAGTAGAAATGATACTTGAAAGGATTATGTATATGGTAACTCTTCCTGGTTGAGGTTGTCAAGAGAGAACATGTTAGAAAATTCATTCTAGAAATGTTTGGAATTCTGCCGGCGGCCCTTGCTTTTCCGCCGGCACTGTGTTATACTTGTCCTAATTTCCACCATTCCTCAGGATTTCTCCTGAAATTTTCCCTTAAATCGGTTGACTTTTAGACGAAACTATATTACTATGTTTACAATGAGAGCGAACATTCGTTCTAAAATGGAGGATATGTGATGATTAAAGAAGAAAAACAAAAAGCATTGGACGCGGCGTTGGTGAATATTGAGAAGGCTTTTGGAAAGGGCTCTGTGATGCGGCTTGGAGATGCCACGGCCAATATGAATATTGAAGCCATTCCTACGGGGGCTCTGAGTTTGGATATCGCGCTTGGACTTGGAGGCGTGCCCAGAGGACGGATTGTAGAAATTTATGGACCGGAGTCCAGTGGAAAGACGACCGTGGCGCTTCACATGGTAGCAGAGGTGCAGAAGAGGGACGGAATCGCCGGCTTTATCGACGCGGAACATGCATTGGATCCGGTCTATGCAAAAAAGATAGGGGTAGATATTGATAATCTCTATATTTCTCAGCCGGACAGTGGAGAGCAGGCTTTGGAGATCACAGAGACGATGGTGCGTTCCGGAGCGGTTGACATTGTGATTGTGGACTCTGTGGCGGCTCTGGTGCCGAAAGCGGAGATTGATGGAGATATGGGGGATACCCATGTGGGCCTTCAGGCCAGATTGATGTCCCAAGCGCTCAGGAAGCTGACGGCTGTGATCAGTAAATCCAATTGCGTCGTGATTTTTATCAATCAGCTTCGGGAAAAAGTGGGGGTGATGTTTGGAAGTCCGGAGACCACGACAGGTGGCCGCGCTTTGAAATTTTATTCCTCAGTCCGTCTCGATGTCAGAAAAACAGAGACCTTAAAACAGGGGGGGGAGATGACAGGAAACCATGTTCGCGTGAAGGTGGTGAAGAACAAGGTGGCTCCACCCTTCCGCGAGGCGGAATTCGATATTATGTTTGGAAAGGGAATCTCCAGAGAGGGAGATATTCTAGATTTGGCGGTTAAAGAAAACATTGTGGAGAAGAGTGGTGCCTGGTATTCCTATCAGGGGAACAAGATCGGGCAGGGACGGGAAAATGCAAAGAGTTTTTTTGCGAACAATCCGGTCATTATGGAAGAAGTAGAGAAGAAAGTGCGGATTCATTATGGCTTTGATCAGGCGAAAGAGGAGGACTCGGAGAAAGAGAAGGAGAAAAAGACCGATAAAAAAACAGGAGCCAAATCAGAGAAAAAGTCAGAGGAAGCAGGAGAGACGGGAGCAGGAAAATAGGGGAATCTGCGAATCTGTGTGATGACATAGTGCAATAATACTTGACAGTGGCAGGAAAAAAGTTTAAAATTGTATATGTTGCAGTGCTTATGGTATGTTTGCCATTACGTGCGATAAGTGATGTACAATGAAAACTAAATAAGGAGGTGCTCCTGTGGGAGGAATTATAATTGCTGTAATTATCACATTATGTGTTGTAGTTCCTATTACTTGGTTTAGCGCAATTGCATACCGTAAAAAAGTATATGAAAGCAAAATCGGCAAGGCAGAAGAGAAATCGAGAGAGATCATAGACGAAGCGTTAAAGATTGCAGAAACCAAGAAGCGAGAAGCTCTCTTAGAGGCCAAAGAAGAATCCATGAAAACAAAAAATGATCTGGAGAAAGAGGTCCGTGAGAGAAGAACGGAAATACAGCGATATGAAAGACGAGTATTAAGCAAAGAAGAGAATTTAGAGAAAAGGTCCGAGGCACTGGAGAAAAAGGAATCTGGTCTGGCTTCAAAGGAAGAGCAGCTTACGAAACGGAAAAAGGAAGTTGAGGAACTCTTTGACAAGGAAGTGAAAGAACTGGAGCGGATTTCAGGATTTACCTCCGAACAGGCGAAAGAATATCTTTTAAAAACTGTTGAGAATGATGTAAAACATGATACGGCAAAGTTGGTAAAGGAGCTGGATGCAAAGGCAAAAGAAGAGGCGGCGAAGAAGGCCAAGGAATACATTGTGACTGCCATTCAGAAATGTGCTGCGGATCATGTGGCAGAGTCCACGATCTCCGTTGTTCAGCTTCCAAATGATGAGATGAAAGGCCGTATCATCGGGCGGGAAGGTCGCAATATCCGTACACTTGAGACTTTGACAGGTGTGGATCTGATCATTGATGATACTCCGGAAGCGGTGATTTTATCAGGTTTTGATCCGATCAGACGGGAAGTGGCCAGAATCGCCTTGGAAAAATTAATTCTGGATGGACGTATCCATCCGGCCAGAATTGAGGAAATGGTGGAAAAGGCTCAGAGAGAAGTGGAGACTATGATCCGTGAAGAGGGTGAAGCGGCCATTCTGGAAGTTGGCATTCACGGGATTCATCCGGAGCTGGTGAAGCTTCTTGGAAAGATGAGATTTAGGACCAGCTATGGTCAAAATGCATTAAAACATTCGATTGAGGTTGCACATCTGTCAGGGCTTTTGGCTGCTGAAATCGGCATTGATGTGCGTATAGCGAAAAGGGCTGGTTTGCTGCATGATATTGGCAAGGCGGTGGACCATGAAATGGAAGGCTCACATATTCAACTCGGTGTTGAATTATGTAGGAAATACAAAGAATCTGCCGTTGTGATCAACGCGGTGGAGTCCCATCACGGCGATGTGGAACCGGAAACGCTGGCGGCTTGTATTGTGCAGGCTGCGGACACAATTTCTGCAGCACGCCCCGGTGCGCGTCGCGAGACAATCGAAACATATACCAACAGATTGACACAATTAGAAGATATTACCAACACCTTTAAGGGTGTAGACAAATCTTTTGCTGTTCAGGCAGGACGTGAGATTCGTATTATGGTGGTGCCGGAGCAGGTGAGTGATGACGATATGGTTTTGATGGCGAGAAATATTGCAAAACAGATTGAGTCAGAGCTTGAGTATCCCGGACAGATCAAGGTAAATGTGATTCGTGAATCCAGAGTCACAGATTATGCGAAATAGATCCGACAAAACATAGTGCTGTGCAGACTTCGTGTGGTGCGTTTTTCGGATCGTTGCGAGGATGAAAAGCGGAAGAATTCAGAAGACTGATTCTTCCGCTTTTTATGTACAGGGGCGCAAAAGGAAAATAGCCGCTGTTGCAGCATGCGCCCCGCACGGCGAGTAGGAGAGAAAAACATTCTCCTACTCGATTGTCCAGGAGCGGTGAGGAAATTTAGCAGAAGGGAGTATATTTTATGGATGAAATCAAGCGGGTGAAAAGAGAGCTGATCCACAGAGGAAAGATCGTGAATTTTTATGAGGATTATATGGCTCTGCCCAATGGAAACACGGCTGTGTGGGATTATATTGAGCATAAGGGGGCAGCAGCAGTTGTTCCAGTGACAAAAGAAGGAAAGATTCTTATGGTGCGTCAGTACCGGAATGCACTGGAGCGGTATACATTGGAGATCCCGGCGGGGGCAGTCAATTACTTGGGGGAGCCCAAGGAAGAGTGCGCCGCCAGAGAGCTGGAGGAGGAAACGGGATACAAGGCGGGAAGGATGGAATGGTTGATGAATGTGAACACAACCGTGGCCTTCTGCAATGAATTTATCGGGGTTTATGTGGCGCAGGATCTCATTCCGGCCAAACAGCATCTAGATGAGGATGAGTTTTTGAATGTGGAGGAGCATGAGCTGGAAGAGCTTCTCTCTATGGTTTATGACGGGACGATTACAGACGCCAAGACCTTGGCGGCTCTCCTCGCTTATCGGGTGAAATATAGGTAAGGAATATCATGGACACTTCCATCATATAGTGTTTTAGATGGAGGAAGTCATGGAGAAGAAGGGTAGATTTGTGCAGACGGCGGTCGTTGTCTTTGCGGGCTTTCTGATTGTGGGAACCATTGCCGTCAATTTGAGCGGAAAACATGGACAGGATGGCTGGAAGCTATTTTTTAATCAACTTGGAGAGGCGCTTAAGCAGGAAGGCTTTGCAAGGGAACGCTATTTTTTTTATGTCCTGAGGCTCCGGCTGATGGAATCAGGAATTTTATGGCTTCTGTCCATGACGGCGTTCGGGGCGGTGAGCCTGTGGGGAGCTTTGGGGTGGCTTGGATTTACCTGCGGTGTGCGAATTTCTTTGGGAACCATGGTCTTTGGAAAACGAGGGATTCTGTATTTTCTGTGCAGCATTCTCCCGCAAGCAGTTTTTTATATACCGGCTATCCTGATTTTAGGAATTCGTGGATTTCAGGTTTATGCTTTTATGCGCAAGCAGAGGAGTTTTGGTCAATATCGGCGTATTCGAATGGGGCGTGATCTGTTGCTTTTCGTGATCCTTTTGCTCTGTCTGCTTCCGGGAATTATCTGTGAGTGCTACATCAATCCACTGCTGTTAAAGGCATATTTTTAAAAGAATCCAGGGTTAATTATGCACATTGGGGCGGAAAGGAAATATCTGCTATCGCAGCCCGCCCCAGCGCAGGCGAGTAGGGGGAAAAACGCTCCCCTACTCGATGATATATTTAAATCAGTTCAGCGATGTCGTAGATCAATTGGCGGGATTCCTCCCAGCCGAGACAAGGGTCTGTGATGGAGCAGCCATAGACGTGGCCGCCTACCTTTTGACTGCCTGGCTCAATGTAGCTTTCGATCATGACACCTTTTACCAGGTTTCGGATATCCATAGAGTGGCTGCGGCTGTGGAGCACTTCTTTGACGATGCGGATCTGCTCCTTGTAAAGCTTGTTGGAGTTGGAATGATTGGCGTCCACGATGCAGGCCGGATGCATAAGCTCCCGCTTGGCGTACATGTCGCAGAGCAATCGGAGATCTTCGTAATGGTAATTGGGCTGACTCTGACCATGTTTGTTGACTGCGCCCCGAAGGATCGTATGGGCGTAGGGATTGCCGTCTGTGTGAACCTCCCATCCGCGGAAGATGAAAGTGTGTCCATGCTGGGCCGCCATGACGGAATTCAGCATGACAGAGAAGTCGCCGCTGGTGGGATTTTTCATGCCTGCGCCCACCTCCATGCCACTGACAGTCAGCCGATGCTGCTGGTTTTCCACGGAACGGGCTCCGACAGCCACATAGGAGAGCAGGTCGGAGAGATACCGGTAGTTTTCCGGATAGAGCATTTCATCGGCGGCAGAGAGGCCGCTTTCCTGCAGCACGCGCATGTGGAGCTTGCGGATGGCCAAAAGGCCCTCAAATAGATCCGGAGCTTTTTCCGGATTGGGCTGATGGAGAATTCCCTTGTAACCGTCGCCGGTCGTGCGGGGCTTGTTGGTGTAAATGCGGGGGACGATGATCAGATCGTCCTTGGTGTCTTCCTGAACTTTCACCAACCTGGAGACATAGTCGCAGACAGAATCTTCATTGTCGGCGGAACAGGGACCGATGACTACCAAAAATTTGTCACTTTTTCCGGTCAGGACGTCGCGGATTTCCTGATCTCTCCGGTGTTTTTTCATGGTCAATTCCTCGGAGAGGGGGAACTGCTTGCGGATTTCTGCCGGTGTAGGCAGCTTACTGATAAATTCAAAGCCCATAGAGAGCCTCCTTTCTGTCAGGCATGTTTTTTGCCCATGTACCAGGTGAGAAAACCTCCCGCAAGGAACAGAAGGATGCCAATGAGAAAACCGGGTACGGTGAACCCAGCGAGGGCCCCTGTGTTATAAAAAATCCCGAAAGGGGAGGAAAGGATCAGTCCCAGGATGGCCGCATAAGTGGAAACCGTGTGTTTCTCAAACAGGTACTCGATGATCTTGGAGATCAGGAAGATGCCGAGAACGGTGCCAATCCCAAAAGGCACCAGAATTTTGCACTGGGATAAGACGACGGCGAAATCACCGGCTCTGAGGCCATCCATAAAGGTGGTGATGGAGTTGATTACTCCGTAATAATATCCAAGAATCATCAAAATCATGGAACCGCTGACACCGGGAACAACCATGGTCGCGGCAGCGATGATTCCCATGAAAAATAAAAGGATCATTGTGCCAAAAGACGGGTCAAGGACACTCAAGGTGTCATCATTTCCCTGGAGCAGCGGAAGGACAATGGCGAAGGCGAACAGGATCACGAAAGCCAGAACATTGATCGCGGTCACTCTGCCGGAACGACTTTTTTTCACGCCGGACATCATGTCTTTTACCAGAATAGGGACTCCGCCAAGGATCAGTCCCAGGAAGGTGAGGCAAGTGGGAAGTGGTTGGTTTGCCAACAGGTATTCGATGGCGTAGGAGAAGCCCACAATGCCGATGGCGGCCCCAAGGAGGACCGGGATTAGGGTAGCCGCGCTCTTTTTAAACTCTCGGAACAGGTGAGTGATCGAGGAGATCAGGCGGTTGTAGATGCCCATGGAGACCGCCATGGTTCCTCCACTGACACCGGGAATGACATTGGCGATGCCAATGACAGCGCCCTTTATGGTATCCAAAATAAAATTCATAAACAATTCCTTTCTTTGACCTCGTTTGACACAATTATTTTTTGTATTCAATCACATATTATAGAAGGTATTTTGTGCAATGTCAAGGAAAGCGCAGTCGGAAGAATGCCTGATTCCATAAGAAAATTCTAAGAATTTTAGTGGAATTCCCTATAGGAATTTGTGGGGAAATCTGATATATTCATGGGGAACAAGGATATAAAAATGGGAACCAAAATGGAAAAAGGAATTGGAATCATGCGTGCATATATGGAAAGCTTAAGGCGGGAGGCAGGGAGGCATCCGGTGCTTTTCAGTTTTGTAGCGGCTGCAGCTTTAAATTTTCTGGTGGAGATTTGTTCACGGCGTTCGCTCTGGAAGCCGGTTGTATTTTTGGTGACGCGGCCACATATTTTTCTGTACAATACCTGCATTATTTTTTGGTGTTTTTCTCTGTTGCTTTTGGTGAAAAGGAAGTTGTTTTTGGGGGCAGTGATCAGTGTGGTCTGGTTACTTTTAGGGTTTGTGAATTTGGTACTTCTTGGCTGTAGAGTTACACCCTTTAACGGAGCAGATTTACGGCTTACCAAGGATGCGATGACCATTGCCGGGAAATACCTGACCTGGTGGCATTTGGTGCTGATGGGTGCGGGCCTTTTGCTGCTTCTTGCGGGCCTGGTGTTCCTGTTTCGCAAGCTCCCCAAATGGCAGAAAAAGCCTTCCTATGTGAGAGGGACGGTATTTGTGCTCTTCTCTCTGCTGGCGCTTTTCGGACTTTCCGGTCTGGGTATGCGGACAGGGCTTTTGGCAAACCAGTTCGGCAATTTGGCACAGGCCTATCTGGATTATGGATTTCCCTATTGTTTTGCCAACAGCTTGGTCAACACCGGAATCAGCAAGCCGGAGGACTACAGCGTGGAGACAGTACAGGAGATTAAGGCGGAGGAGATTCTGCCGGAGGAGCATGGGTGGGCGCCTTTGATTGAGGAGGAGAGACCCCTGGCGGTGGACGAGCAGGGCGTTGCCGTCACAAAACAGACACCCAATATTATTTTTCTGCAGTTGGAATCTTTCAGTGATCCCATGAAGTATCTTCATATGGAATGCTCCAAGGACCCGATTCCCAACTTCCGGAAGCTCAAGGAACGGTATTCTTCCGGATATCTGTGGGTGCCTGCCGTGGGGGCGGGAACGGCCAATACGGAGTTCGAAACGATTACCGGTATGAATCTGGATTTTTTTGGTCCGGGGGAATATCCATATAAAACAGTTCTTCAGAAGGAGGTCTGTGAGAGCCTCTGTTATGACCTAAAAGAGATCGGATATCATGCCCAAGCGATCCACAACAATTCAGGTACATTTTATGACAGATATACGGTGTTTTCCCAGTTGGGTTTTGACAGCTTCACATCTCTGGAATACATGAATGGCGGCGGCAGGACTCCTATGGGCTGGGCAAAAGATGAGATGCTCACGAAAGAGATCGCAAAAGTTATGAGATCCACTGCCGGTGCCGATATGATCTACACAATTTCCGTTCAGGGACATGGCTCTTATCCGGAGGAGAAGGTCTTGGAGGCACCGGAGATTACGGTGAGCGGTCTTCCCACAGAGGAAGAGACCAATGCCATGGAGTATTATGTGGCACAGATTCATGAGATGGATCAGTTCGTGGGAGAGCTGATCGATTATCTGGAAGATTGTGGGGAGGAGACCGTTTTGGTCCTATATGGGGATCACCTTCCCAGTTTGGATCTCACAGAAGAAAAATTGGAGAATGGAGATGTCTTTCAGACAGAATATGTGATCTGGGACAATATTGGGCTGGAAAGGTCAAAACGGGATGTGGAGGCCTATCAGCTCGGCGCCTGGGTTTTGGATAAGATTGGAATTCAAAAGGGAACCATGTTTCGTTATCATCAGTCATGGCTTCAGGAGCTTGTCCACACGGAGGAAGAGAAAGAAAAGTATCTGGAGGATATGAAGCTGTTGGAATATGATATCCTTTATGGGGACCAAAAGGTGTTTGAGGGAGAGAATCCCTACGAGGCGACCGATCTTCATATGGGTGTACAGCCCATCACGGTCAGCCAGGTCATGACTCAGAGCAGGGGAGTTTATGTGACTGGCTGGAATTACACACCGAGCAGTGTGGTGTATCTCAATGGGGAGGCCTGCGAGACTGATTATGTGTCCATGAATTTGCTCTACTGCAGCGATGTGTCTTTGGAGGAAGGGACAAATGAGATCACAGTCGGTCAGGTGAGTGAGGACAATATTGTTCTGAGTGCTACGGAGCCATATGTTTTGGTCTATCACGAGAAGAAAAAACCATAAAAATTATCTTTGCGATTGCCACGAAATGACTTCTGTGGTATAGTTTAGGTGTGCAAGGCGATTGCCGCATCAAGTGCCCGCTTTCCGCGGGGAAAAGGGAATCAGGTGAGAATCCTGAGCGATCCGGTCACTGTATTCAGAGCGCGTTCCTCAAAATCCATTGCAAACCCTATCATGCGAGAAGGAGAGGAAACGAGAGGAGCTGTCAGTCAGGAAACCTGCTTGATGTGTGAGATGGGCTTCCGTGGAAAGCTTTCCATCCGAGGGAAATGATCCCAGATGTCGGCTTATGGGTTGAGCAGACATCTTGACAAAGTCTCAAAGCAGCGAAGAACATGCACAATCGATATGTGGAGGATGGGCTTCGGCACAGCATGTTTCCTACTCGCCGGACAGTGGTTGTCCGTATGCTGAGCTTCGGACCATGGACACATTCAAAGCAAGGGTGCGCCGTAGGGTGCACCCTTTTCATCGTATAAGATGCGTCAAGCTAAGGGCAGGATTCTATTTTAGGAGGAAAAGAGAGTGGCAATTTTATTGACAGGCGGGGCAGGGTATATTGGAACCCATACCGCTCTTGAAGTGGCAGCAAGTGGGGTTTCCCTGGTGATTGTAGACAATTTGGTCAACAGCCTTCCCGAGGCAGTGAAGCGGGCGGAAGCATTGGCTGGGACAAAATTTCCCTTTTACCAGGTGGATGTGGCCGACGAAACGGCTCTGGAGCAGGTGTTTTCGGAACATCCGATTGAAGCAGTCATTCATTTTGCAGGGCTTAAGGCGGTGGGAGAGTCCGTGGAGAAGCCTCTGGAGTATTATGAAAATAACCTGGGCAGCACCTTGACGCTTTTAAAGGTCATGAGACGGCATGTCTGTAAGCGGATTGTGTTCAGCTCTTCGGCCACGGTCTACGGAACGCCGGAGACAGTTCCCATTACGGAGGAGATGCCGGTGGGCAGAAGCTGTACCAATCCTTACGGGTGGACGAAGGTTTTTATTGAGCAAATTTTGCGGGATGCGGCCCACGCAGATCCGGAGCTTTCCGTAGTGCTTCTCCGGTATTTTAATCCCATCGGCGCTCATGAGAGTGGGCGGATCGGGGAAAATCCGGATGGGATCCCCAACAACCTGATGCCCTATATTTCTCAGGTGGCGGTGGGGAGGCTTCCCAGGCTTCGGGTCTTTGGGAACGACTATCCGACGCCGGACGGGACAGGGATCCGGGATTATATCCATGTGGTGGATCTGGCAAAGGGTCATGTGTCAGCCCTCGCTTATGGTGAGAAGCATACCGGCGTGGAAGTTTTTAATCTGGGAACCGGGATGGGATACAGTGTTCTTGATTTGGTCAAGACCTTTGAACAGGTGAATGGTGTGGCGATTCCCTATGACATTGTGGATCGGCGGGCCGGAGATATCGCGGAGTGCTATGCAGACGCGTCGAAGGCGAAGGAGCTGCTCGGATGGGAGGCGAAGAAAACTCTGGAGGATATGTGCCGGGATACCTGGAACTGGCAGAAAAACAATCCGGAGGGTTATCCAAGAGAGACGGCATAGAATCTGCCCGGGCCTCATAAATATAGAAGGAATGAGGAGACCACGGAGCAGATTTTATGAAACGATCATTTCAACGAATGGCAGTGTTCCTTTTGTCGCTTTGCCTGGCGCTTTCTTTGTGGTGTCCGGTGCTGGCGGCAGAAGGGGGACGGCCGTTTTTGTTGTCTCCGGAGACGGAGGCGGCAGGGGGGCAGTCGGAGGCGGAGAGTGAGACGGAAGTACAGACGGGAACGGAGGGGCATACGGAAGCAGAAGTGCAGCCAGGGGCGGCAGGAGGTGAGGAAGCGCAGCCGGGGGCGTCTGGCGGGCAGCAGGCAGATCTGGGGATTACGGCCCACTCCGCTATTTTGATGGAAGCCTCCACGGGGACGGTGATCTATGAAAAAAACGCAGACGAGGCCCTGCGTCCGGCCAGCATCACGAAGATCATGACGCTGATCCTGATCTTTGACGCCATTCGGGACGGCAAGATCGCGCTGGGCGACCAGGCGACCACCAGCGCCTATGCCAAATCCATGGGAGGCTCCCAGGTGTTTTTGGAGGAGGGGGAGAGCCAGACGGTGGAGACCCTGATCAAATGCATCGTCATCGCCTCCGGGAACGACGCGGCGGTGACCATGGCGGAATACATAGCGGGAAGCGAATCGGAGTTCGTGCGGATGATGAACGAGCGGGCGAAGGCCCTTGGGATGACTCAGACGAATTTTGAGGATTGCTGCGGCCTGACGGACTCGGCGACCCATCTGACCTCCGCCCGGGACGTGGCGATCATGAGCAGAGAGCTGATCACCAATTACCCGGAGATCGAAAATTACAGCACCATCTGGATGGAAAACATGACCCATGTGACGAATAAGGGGAGCAGCGAGTTCTGCCTGTCCAACACCAACAAGCTGTTGAAGATGAGCAATTCCTTCACGGTGACCGGGTTAAAGACCGGCAGCACCAGCCTGGCGAAATACTGCCTGTCGGCCACGGCCAAAAAGGACGGCGTGGAGCTGATCGCCGTGGTCATGGCGGCGCCGGACTACAAGGTGCGGTTTTCGGAGGCGGCCAGCCTTTTAAATTACGGCTTTGCCGGCTGCAGGCTCTTCCGGGATAACGACGAAGCCAGGGAGCCCCTTCCGAAGCTTCCCGTCGCTATGGGCGTGACGCCGGAGACGGCTCTTCGCTATGGAGGGGAATTTTCTTACCTGGGGATGAACGGGGAGGATTTCTCCGCCGTGGAGCGGACCGTCACCCTGCCGGAGAGCCTGACGGCCCCGGTGACAGAAGGAGATATTGTGGGAAGCCTGACCTACACCCTGAACGGGAAGACCTTGGGGACCGTGGATATCCTGGCGGCGGAATCGGTGGAGCCCGCCGGATACGGGGATTACCTCAAATGGATGTGGGAAGAGATGATGCTTGCGGAATGAAGATTGACGCGTAGCCGACAGAGATGTTCTTTCCAATCCTTTGTCCGGGGGCTTGTCCGGCAAAATTGGGACTTCCCGCAATCAATCCACGTGACTGCATCGGCAGGAAGACGGCCGGCCCGTTTTTCCTATTTCGGCCCCCTTCCCTTTTGATCCCATATTTCCAACATCTATTGGCAGACGAAGGAAAAGGTGGTAAAATACAGGGTATGTATGATGCGGATTCAGGAGATATACCCGTGAGGATAAGCATGCTTGTGAGCATGACAGGAGAGAGCCATGACTGATATCAGGAAGCTGGTCGAATTGTGCCAGGGACACGCTGTTTATATCCAGACCCACAACTTTCCGGACCCGGACGCCATCGCTTCGGCTTACGGCCTGCAGAAGCTTTTGCGAATTTACGGAGTGGGAGCGACACTCTGCTATGATGGGAAGATAGACAAACTGAGCGCGTCCAAGATGCTGGACGCTTTCCGGATCTGGATGTCGCCTTACGAGAGTCTGGCAGGGAGCATGCAGGAGACGGACCGGATCATCTGTGTGGACACCCAGAAGCACGGGGGAAACGTGACGGATCTCGTGGGGGAGGAGGTCGCCTGCATCGACCATCATCCGACCTTTGCCCCGGTCGAATACCAGTATCAGGATGTGCGCATCACCGGGGCGTGCGCATCCCTGATTGCAGAGCTTTATGCCCTGTCGGGGAATGCACCTGACCGGGACACGGCGACGGCGTTGCTATACGGGCTGAAAATGGATACCCTGCAGTTTACAAGGGGCGTCACGGAACTGGATATTAAAATGTTCGGATACCTGTTCCCGCTCTGCGACCAGGAAAAGCTGTCGGACCTGGAACGGAATAATATGGAGTTTACCGACCTGAAAGCATATGGGGCGGCCATCGAGAGCATTGAGCTCTACGACAAGGTGGGATTCTCCGGTATCCCGTTCCCGTGTCCGGATGCCTTGGTGGCCGTGATTTCGGATTTCATCCTCTCCCTGGTCGAGGTGGAAGTGGCGGTCGTGTTCTCGTTCCGGAAGAACGGCGTGAAGCTCTCCGTCCGCTCGGAGGATCCGGACATCCATGCCGGAAACCTGCTCCATACGGCCCTGAAGGAAGTGGGAAACGGGGGCGGCCATGCCTTGATGGGAGGCGGCTTTATCGGCAATGACCATCTGCCGGTGCTGGGACGGTATCAGAAAGATTACATCAGAAAGCTGATCCTGGACGCTCTGGCGGGAATGCCGTCTCGTTGATCCGGGATCCTGTCTGTAAGACGGCCCCCTGCTGGTACCGGGGGCGAAAAATTTGCTGAATTATGAAAAAAACTCTTTACATTTTCCAAAGTTGTGATAGAATGGATAAATGTACGGGGCATTAGCGCAGTTGGGAGCGCGCAACATTCGCATTGTTGAGGCCAGGGGTTCGAATCCCCTATGCTCCATCAGAAAGAGCCCGGAAATACAAGGTTTCCGGGCTCTTTTCATGTTCAGGACATATCTCATTTCCCTCTGTTTTCTCCCTCCTGGGGACTATATGGGGACTACCGCACATACCGGAGTGCCGTCCGTTCCGTCGCGCTGGTCCAAGTCCTTTTGAAGGTCTCGGCGCCGGTCCCCTTCATCCCGGAGGAATACCGCCAGCCGTCCAGGTACGGCCGGATCCGGTCCAGCCTCTCCGGCTTCCGAAGCTCCCGGAGGCCCTTGTCCACCAGGCGCCCGGCCTCCTTCCCCGTGATCCCAAGCCGCTCCCCAACCAGCTCATTTCTGAGCCCGTCCCGGTACTTACAGATGACCGCCCGGCGCTGGCCTGCCTCCAGGGTGTCCACAGCGCCCCACAGGGCGGCCTTAAGCTCCTTCCGGTTCACTTCTTCGACTACGTCCGTTTCCAGGTCCCCCGGGGCCGCCTGGAGCTCCCCCAGGGTGGTCTCCCCCTCGTCCCCCACCGGAATGTCCAGGCTCCCCACGCTCCCCATGAGCGCGTCCTGCCTAAGCCTCTCCAAGTGCCCGTGAGGGATGCCCAGGGCGCACGCAGCTTCCCGATCGGAAGGGTCACGGCCAAATTCCTTTTGGAATTCGGAGCATACGCGGCGGTATTTCCGCATGAGCCCCGCCTGGCCGGACGGGATCCGGACCGGGCGCCCGCAGTTCTCCAGGTAGCGGCCCATGCCCTGTCTGATCCAGTACGCCGCATAAGAAGCGAACGGTGTGCCTTCTTCCGGCCTGTAAGCCCTCACGGCGTTGCAGAGGGCAATATATCCCTCTTGCTCCAGATCCTCGGCCTCTCCCCTGGAGCCGAAGGACCGGGCAAGCTTCACGATCAGGCCCAGCATGTTCTCCGCCACGTCTTCCCCGGCCCGGATCCGGAGCACCAGATGTTCATTCTCCATATGGCCGCCTCCCCCCGAAGTCCAGAACGCCCCAGGCAGCGGAGGATACTCTGCCCGGGGCGCCCCGATCCAATTGTTGGTAAACTGATACTTTTATCCGGCTACTCAGGCTGCCGGCGTCGTCTGCCCTGTCTGCTCTGTGGCAGCCTTGGCCGCCTGGTAGTAGATCGCCTTCTTTTTGTTGTCCAGCACGAAGGCGTCATAACAGACACGGCCTTCTACCAGCTCGCCACTGATGCCGGGCGGGTCCTGATGCGTCTTGTAGTCTTCCAGCTTCGTCGGCGCCGCCGTTGCGCACGGATGGGCGACCAGGAAACCGAAATCCTTTGCCAGGCGGACCGCGGGGACCTTGACCACCACGCAGCCGTCCAGGTTTGCGATCACACCCCGGATCCGCATGTCATTCCCGATGTTGGTCTCCATCGTAATGTCCTTGCACTTCTTCATCAGCTGGTAGATGTCAGGCGTGACCACGAGTATGCGTCCGGTCTCTGGAACCTCGGCGTTGTCCAGGGCGGTATTGGCCTTGACGATCTCGTCATAGATGTTCTCGGAGGTCAGGGTGACGGCAGCAGGCTTGTGGCCGGCATTCGCCGTCATGACACTGTACACGTAGGTGTCCACCTCCGGGATCACCTTCTCCCTGATCTGCCTGGCCAGGGCCGAAGCCGCCGCCAGCTGGCCGCCCGTCTCGTCCTTGTCCAGCTTGTCGATTGCGAATGTGAAGGACCGGTCCTTCTTAAGCGTGAACTCCTCCGTGGTGGCGTCAAGCCCCTGTACGACGCCGTACCGGGACCAGTTCCCTTCGGCAGGCCCCTTGCGGCCGTAATCGTTCATGTCCGAAGTGGTCACCTTATAAACCTTGATCGTATGCGCCCCGTTCCAGCTGAAATCATTGTTGGTGGGCAGGGACTTCTTGCTCTCCGTGGCGAACAGCTCGTCCACGTAGGGCAGGTATCTGGTTACTAATTCAACAGCCATTCATTCATCATTCCTTTCTATTGAGCCCCATGGCCTCCCGGACCGGATCGGGCCCGGTGAGCGGATGGCCGTTCCCGGGCGCCCCGATCCGGAAGCCCGTGGGCTGCTCTGTCCTGGCGGGTCCCTTCCCGCCGTATATTTTCTGTAAAGCATCCAGCTTGCTGTCTAGGTCGTCCTCGTCCGTACAGGTGATGATGTCGGCCAGCTCCCGCGGCATATCCCGGTCATGGAGCCGCTCCTTCACCAGGAGCCTCATCTCCCTGGCCTGCAGCTCCTGGAGCTTCTGGTCATACTCTTTCCGGACCTCTTTCTCCGTCTGCCCCCTGTAACGGGTGAGGCGGGACTGCACGAAGCCATTCACCTCTTCCTGGGTGAAGAGCTTCTGCTCCTTCCCTTCCTGCGTGCCCTGTACGTTCTCAGCCCCTTCGTTCCCGATCTGGGGCTCCTGTCCTGCATTCGTGTTCGTTTCCATATCTGTCTTCCTTTCCTGTTTTATGCCCTGTGGGCCTGATGACCAGGCGGATTTCCCCCGCCGCCTGCCGGGTTGAGGAGAGAAGGGCAAGCAAAAAAGCGCGGGAACCTGAAACCGCAATCCTGTGGTCTCTGATTCCCGCGCCGTTCTCCCGAAGGCTTCCACGCCTGGCAGTACGATAGCGTGGGGAACTTCCTGATATTCTGTTTGCCCTGAGGCCATTATACCAGACTGGGCGCCCGTCCGCAACCATAACATTTTCAAACTGAAGTTTTCTGAAGTTTTTGCGCGTAACGGTGCCCGGATACTAACATTTGCTAACATTTTCAACTGGGGTTTTCTGGAGTCCCCGCCTCCGCACCAGGTGAAACATCGGATTCCTTCCCCTCCCTCAGCTCCACGTAGGCCCGCTTGAACCTCCCTGTCTGCCCTGCCGCCTTCCAGCGCTTCACGTCCGGGTGGAGGAGCTGCAGGACCCGCCTGAGCTCCTCCGGGCGCTCATAGGACACTCTGAGCTTCACGCTCACAGCCTCACCTCCTTCCCGTGCGACGTCGCAACTATGTGGGCATGTATACGGCCCATCCTCTCACCTCCTCTCCCTGGTAACATTTGAAACATTTTTTACGCTTTTTCACTTAGACTATTGAAAACAAGGGTACAAGGCGTTTCAAAGCGTATTTTTTCGCCTTCATCCGCTTGATTGGCGTTTTTTATTGTTTTGGTAAATAGAATGTTACAATGTTACAAATGAGGAAAAACCATTGATTTTATTGACTTTTCGGTGGAACATTTGATGTGACATTCTGTAACATTGTAACATTCTGTATCGAATCGGAATGTTACGGTGTAACATTTTCACAGAACCCCCTTTGTACCCCGTAACACACCCAGAATCGCAATAATTCCCTTTTCCATTCCTTTAGCAGCCTGGCAAGAATGGCGTTGATCTCCCGCGTGTCCCGCTTCGTCATCTCCCCCAGGGACTTGCCGAAGCATTCCGCCCAGACCTCCGCAGCGCATACCTTCCGGCGCTCCACGGTCCCGCCCTGGTAGGTCTTATGGCCATCTCTGATATAGATCCGGCGCTGCTCCAGATCCTTAGAATACCAGTTAGGCGGGATCGGGATCCGGAGGAACTCCTCCACCATCCCCTCCCTTGGGTCCTCCTGCATGTGGTCCTCCTGCTGCATGGCCGCCTGCTTCTCCATCTCGGCATCCGGGTAGATGCTCTCCCCCAGCCTCCAGCGCAGGACCGCCTCTGCCCAGATCTGGCCGATCACCGGCTTCAGGTCAGTAAACACGGAGCTCTTCGGCTCCTGGATGCCGATATCCACCGGGAGGAACCT